>CAXTVL010000165.1:0-6254 GCA_964247515.1 uncultured Acetobacteraceae bacterium
CATCGCCGCGGTCCGCCTGGCGCTGCGGCCCTACGGCCTCGCCTGCCGGGCGCCGCTGCCATGACCGGAATCGGCGTCATCGGCTGCGGCAACATCGCCCTGACCTACATGCGCAACGCGGCACTGTTCCGGGACCTGCGGCTGGTGTCCTGCGCCGACATCGTGCCGGAGCTGGCCGCACTGCGCGCCGGCGAGCACGGCATCCGCGCCCAGAGCGTCGACGCGCTGCTGGCCGACCCCGAAATCGACTTGGTGCTGAACCTCACCGTGCCCATCGCGCATGTCGAAATCACCATGTCCGCCCTCTCGGCCGGCAAGCACGTGTTCACCGAGAAGCCACTGGCGACCTCGGCTGCGGACGGGCGCCGGCTGGTGGCCGAAGCCCACGCAAGAGGCCTGCTGCTGGGGTCGGCGCCCGACACCTTCCTCGGCGCCGCCGGCCGCCGTGCCCGGGCATTGATGGATGGCGGCGCGATCGGGCGGGCGGTCAACGGCACGGCGTTCATGCTGGGCCGTGGCATGGAGCACTGGCACCCAAACCCGCAATTCTACTACCAGCCCGGCGGCGGCCCGGTGTTCGACATGGGGCCGTACTACCTGACCATGCTGGTCAACCTGCTTGGCCCGGTCGGCCGCGTGATGGCGATGACGAGCAGCGGCCAGCAGGAGCGCCGCGTCACCGCCGATGGGCCGCACCAGGGTACTAGCTTCAAGGTGGGGACGCCGACCACCGCGCTGTCCCTGCTGGAGTTCCGCGCCGGCGCCACGGTCGTGTTCGGCGCCTCCTGGGACGTGTTCCGCCACTCGAACCACCCGATCGAGCTGCACGGCACGGAAGGCTCGCTGCGGCTGCCCGACCCGGACAATTTCGGCGGCACCGTGTCGCTATCCGAGCGCGGGGCGGATTGGGTGGGGTTTCCGAGCGAGGGCGAACCCTATGGCAGCAGCAACTGGCCGTATGCCGCGCCAGACCGCGCCAACTACCGGATGCTGGGCGTCGCCGACCTCGCGCAGTCGCTGCGGACCCGCTCTGCGCCGCGCGCCTCCGGCGACCTCGCGCTGCACGTGCTCGAAATCATGGAAGCCATCCTGGCGTCCGGCGAAGCAGGCGTGTCCATCAGTCTCAACAGCAGGGTGGCCCAGCCCGACTTGCTCACCGACACGCAGGCGCGGGCGCTGCTGAACGCGGAAGAGAAAGGCAGGGAGCAATGATCCGCAAAGACAAGCGCCACTTGCGCATCGGTGGTCTCGGCTGCGGCTCGATTGCCCAGGCTGTGCATTTCGAGAACTGATACCAGCGCAATGAAATAATGACGTCTGCCCGCCCCGAAAGCGATTGACCTGATCCGATCTGGCGCGCGGGCCAGAGCATTCCCGGCATGGCAGCAGGCGTCCGACGATCTCGTCGTATGTGTCGAGCACGCAGTGGCGAGATGGTTTTGTAGCGGGAACTGCCAGACGGTTTCGACCGTGTGAGCTGCGGTGAGTAGGTCGGCGGGTGAAGCAAGCTGATGTTTGGCGGAGTATGGAGCCGTTCGCCGGGTTGGTGTCGGCCGGCGCCGTCGAGTACCATGACGGCATCGGCGCCCGGTGCCATGCCACCCGGCTTCGCCGGATGGAACCTTTGGCAAGTCTCGCCCAGGCGTAGGTCAGGCTGCCTTGCTGGCCGGTGGATCGTGGTCGAATAGCTCGGCCCGTTGGCTCCGCCCTCACAGATCCGGGCAGGCGATAACCGTCACGTGTCAAGTCGCTCCACCTGTGCCTTCAGGCGATAACCGTCGCCAGCGTCCGCTGCACGTCGAGCAGCGCGGGCAGGAACTCGCCCTGAAGGCGATCGATGCTGATACGGCTGGTTTGCACGCCGGTGTTGAGGGCGGCGACGACCCGGCCCGAGACGTTCCGGATCGGGATGGCCAGCGAGCGGAGCCCGATCTCGAGTTCCTCGTCGATGAGGGCGAAGCCCTGCGCCCTGACGCGCGCGATCTCCGCCACCAGGGCGGCGCGGTCGGTCAGGGTCTTGGCGGTGAGCGGCCGGATGTCGCTGCGGTCAAGCGCGGACACCATGTCGTCGTCCGGCAACGCGGCGAGGAGCACGCGACCCATGGAGGCGCAGTAGGCGGGGAGACGGCTGCCGACACCCAGCCCGACCGACATGACGCGTCGCTGCGCCGCGCGCGCGATGTAGACGATCTCCGTGTCGTCCAGCACCGAGCAGGAGCAGGATTCCTCGATCGTGGCCGCGAGGCGGTCGAGCAACGGCTGGAGCTGCTCGGGCAGGGGCGTCGTGGCCAGGCATGCCCGGCCAAGCGACAGGACGCGGACGGTCAGGGCGAAGTTCTTCCCGTCATGGGTGGCGTAGCCGAGGCGCCGCAGCGTGAGCAGGCAGCGGCGGGACGTCGCGCGGTCGAGACCGGTGAGGCGCGAGACCTCGGCGATCGTCAGCCGTTGCCGCTCCCTGCCGAAGGCTTCGAGGACCAACAGCCCTTTGGCGAAGCCGCCCATCAGGTCCGAATCCGACTCCGGGGGCATCTGGTCTCCTTGGGTGTTGCCGGAAAAGTTGACCTCCGAGCTTCCTAATGCTGGAGTGTGCGATAAGCAAACAGTGTTCGATAATCGAACCTGAGGGACGCTACCAGATGGCTGCTTCCGCTGAGGCCGGTTCGGCAAGCAGGCGCGCATCTGGCCTTGGCGGCGGAGTCGCTGGCTGATGGACCCGTTTGTCTACACCGCCCGTCCGGCGCGCGTGATCTTCGGAGCCGGCACGCTGCGGCAGCTTCCCGCGGAGGTCGAACGGCTCGGCCTGCAGCGTGTGCTGGTCGTCTCCACCGCGCAGCAGGAGCAGGAAGGTCGCGACACGGCACGGCGGATCGGTGGTCGCGCCGCAGCGGTGTTCGCCGGCGCCACGATGCACACGCCGGTCGAAGTCACCGAGAAGGCCATGACGCTGGTCATCGCGGAGCGCATCGACGGCTTGGTCGCGGTGGGGGGCGGGTCGACGACAGGGCTTTCGAAGGCCATCGCCCTGCGGACGGACCTGCCGCAAATCGTCGCGCCGACCACCTACGCGGGGTCGGAGATGACGCCCATCCTCGGCGAGACCCGGGACGGCGTGAAGGCGACGCGGAAAACCGCCAAGGTCTTGCCCGAGGTGGTGATCTACGACGTCGACCTCACCCTGTCGCTGCCGGTGGCCCTGTCGTCGGTGAGCGGCATGAACGCGGTCGCGCACGCGGTCGAGGCGCTCTACGCGCGGGACCGCAACCCGATCGTCTCGCTCATGGCCACCGAAGGCATCCGAGCGTTGGCCCGCGCCCTGCCCAGGATCGTCGAGGCGCCGGCCGATCGGCAGGCGCGATCCGACGCCCTGTACGGCGCGTGGCTTTGCGGCACCTGCCTCGGCGCGGTCGGCATGGCGTTGCACCACAAGCTCTGCCACACCCTGGGCGGCTCGTTCGACCTGCCCCATGCCGAGACCCACACGGCCGTGCTGCCCCACGCCACGGCGTACAACGCGGCCGCGGCACCCGAGGCGATGCGCGCCATCGCGGACGCGCTGGGCGCCGACGACGCGGCCCAGGGCCTCTACGACCTGGCACGCCACCTCGGGGCGACGCTCGCCCTTCGGACGCTTGGCATGTCCCAGGACGGCATCGACCGGGCCACGGACATTGCCATGGCCAACCCCTACTGGAACCCGCGGCCGCTCGACCGGGGAGCGATCCGCGATCTCCTGGCGCGGGCCCATGCGGGCGCGCCCCCACGGGCCTGAGCCCACGCCGCAACGGGACAGGAGGGTTGAGGATGCCGGACGCCTACATCGTCGACGACCTGCGCACGCCGATCGGCCGCTTCGGCGGCGCCCTGGCGTCGGTTCAGCCGGACGACCTCGCCGCCACGGTCAACGCGGCGCTGGTCGCCCGCCACCCCGACCTCGATCTCGCGGTGGTCGACGAGGTGGTGCTCGGCTGCGCCAACCAGGCCGGCGAGACGGACTTGGTCGTCGCGGACGGCGTCGAGAGCATGTCGCGCGCGCCGTTCGTCATGCCGAAGGCCGAGGCGGCGTTAGCGCGACGAGCACCCGCGCGCCGGCACCACCCTGGCGGCTCTGGCGACGCTCCCGACCCCGTTCCGGACCGGGGGGACGGTCACGGCCGGCAACGACTCGGGCCTGAACGACGGCGCCGCGGTCCCGCTGCCGGCCTCCGGGGCGGCGGTCGAGCGGTTCGGGCTGTGCAGCCGCTCGCGCGTGTCCCGGGGGCCGCCACGGCCGGGGTGCCGCCGCGCGTCATGGGCATCGGCCCGGCCCCGGCCCCGGCGACTCGCAAGCCGCTGGCGCGGCTTGGCCTCGGCATCGGCGATTTCGGCGTCGTCGAGCTCAACGAGGCGTTCGCCAGCCAGGCCCTCGCCGCGCTGCGCGACCTGGGGCTCCCCGACGCCGCCGCCTACGTCAACCCCAGCGGGGGCGCCATCGCGCTCGGCCATCCGTGCATCGCGATCGCCGTCGAAGCGGCAAGACGCGCGTGGACACCGGACCATCAATCAAAGGCAGGCACGCAATGGACACCGAGAAGCCGTTCCGGCAGGCGCCGAACTATCCGTACTTCGCGGAGGACACCTCCGTCGAGGTCGTCAACGCGCGGATGGGACCCGACGTCGACCCGCGCCTGCGCACGATCATGGCGGCCGTCGTCAAGCACCTGCACAACGCCGTGAAGGAGGTCGAGCCGACGCATGACGAGTGGCTGGCCGCGATCAGGTTCCTGACCGACACCGGCCACATGTGCACGCAGTGGCGGCAGGAGTTCATCCTGCTGTCCGACGCGCTGGGCGTCTCGATGCTGGTCGACAGCGTCAACCACCGCCGGCCGAGCGGCGCCACCGCCAACACGATCCTTGGGCCGTTCTACGTGCCGGACGCGCCCCGCTACCCGCACGGCGCCAACATCTGCCTCGACGGCAAGGGCGAGCCGATGCTGGTCCGCGGGCGCGTGCTGGATACCGAGGGCAAGCCGATCGACGGCGCGCTGCTCGACGTCTGGCAGACCAACGAGGACGGCTTCTACGACGTGCAGCAGCAGGGCGTGCAGCCCGATTTCAACCTGCGCGGCGTGTTCACCAGCGGGCCGGGCGGCGAATACTGGTTCCGCTCCGCCAAGCCGCGCTTCTACCCGATCCCGAGCGACGGTCCGGTCGGCAAGATGCTCGAGGCGCTCGGACGCCACCCCAACCGCGCCGCCCATGTCCACTTCATCGTGACCGCGCCGGGCTTCGATCCGGTGATCACGCACATCTTCGAGCCGAGCTGCCGCTACCTGTCCGAGGACGCCGTGTTCGGCGTCAAGGAGACGCTGATCGCCGACTTCACCCGCGTCGACGACGCGGCCGAGATCGAGCGGGCCGGCTTCGAGGCGCCGTTCTGGCTGGTGAACTGGGACTTCACGCTGGCACCCAAGGCGCCGGACGCGGCACCCGGCCAGCCGATCACCTGAACCGATCGATCCGAACCAGACGAGACCGGACATGAAGCGACCCAAGGTGTTCGCCCACACCGCGTCGGCGGTCGACGGAGTGTCGTTCGAGCGGACGGCTTCGGCCTGTGAACGCTGCTGAGCAACGGGCAGATCGACAAGATGATCTCGTCCTAGTTCCTGCACGCCGGCTCGCTGCCGCTGACCGGCACCGGCGTGGTCGACGTCATGATCACCGAGCTCGCGGTCTTCGCCATCGACAAGAAAGCCGGTGGCGCCAGGCTCGTCGAAATCGCGCCAGGGGTGAACGCCGAAGAGCTGCGCGGCAAGACCGACGCCGACTACGCAAACGGAAGTGCGGCACCGAGGGTGATGCGTCCGGTCACCCAGCCGGTTGACCGAGGGCTGGCCCAAAGCCTGAGTCTGTCCTGAGGCCGCGAAGGCCGACACCCCATCGCTCCCGGCGCCCGCAGATGAACGATTACGAGACCCAGCGCGTCATCCGCTTTCTGAAACGGACCCGGCAGCCGTATCTGGCGCTGATTCCGTCGGCCGAGCCGGACGCGACCTGGAGCATCGTCACACACCTCATCGAGAGCGAGATCACCGGCACTCCGGTGACGGTGTCGACCCTCGTCAGCGTGTCCCAGGTTCCCTACGCGACGGGCCTGCGACGTGTCCACCGCATGATCGACGACGGTGTGATCCTCAAACGCTGCCGGTCCAGAACGGGGAAGAGCTTCACCCTCCACCCCAGTCCCGCCCTGAAGGCGCGATTCGAGGAGT
>CAXTVL010000166.1:0-4665 GCA_964247515.1 uncultured Acetobacteraceae bacterium
CGCACGCGCACCGTGGCGAACACCGCCTCGCGCGCCGCGATCGAGCTGGCGCGCACCTGGCGGCGGTGCAGCCGGGCGTGACGGTCCCAGCGCGCCTCGTCCGCCGCCTCCATGTCGAGCGTGCGGCGCAGATCGGCCGCCATCTCGGCCAGTGCCCGGTAGATGTCGGCCACGGCGCGGCGGACCGGGCGGTACGGGTGCAGGCGCCAGATCGCCATGGTCAGCAGCACCGCCCAGGCGCTCCCGGCCAGGAACATGCCGCCCAGCGTCGCCGCGTCGACCGGGCGGGCCAGCGGCGAGCGCACCGCCAGCACCACCACGACGGTCAGCAAATTGCCGACCTGCATCGCCGACTGGCCGAACGCGCGCACGAAGCCGGCCGCGAACACGAACAGGCTGGCCGCCGGCACCACCACCCAGAGCGGCTCGTTGCGCAGCAGCCCGAAGCCCGCGGTCACGCCGGCGCCGACGAGGCCGAACGCCAGCAGCGCCGGCAGCCTCTGGCGAAACGGCCCGCCGGCGTCGCACAGGCAGGTCAGCAGCGCCGCCAGCGCCGTTTCCATCAGCCCCGGCACCCGCACCCACTCGCCCAGCGCCACGACGGCCGCGACCGCCAGCGCCGCCCGCAGGCCCTCGGCGATGCTGACGGCACGGATGTCCACCGCGAGCAGCGGCGGCAGGCCGTGCGACGAGATCGGGGCGTTCACATGGTCGGCTTGCGGCGGGTGGCCGGGGTCACGGAACGAGGCGCTGCCCCAACCGAGCGGCGGTGACGCCGATCAAGCCCAACATGATGGGCAAGATCACGAAGGCAGATCACCGTATGTCCGGCATCCGCCCTGCGAAGCAAGCGAGAGCACTGCCTTACGCCGCCTTAGCCATGCCGCGCAGCACGTAGTGCAGAATGCCGCCATGGCGGTAGTACTCGACCTCGTCGGCGGTATCGACCCGGCACAGCACCGGCACCCGCTCCACGCTGGCGTCGGCGCGGTGGATCGCGAGCGTCAGGTCCATGCGCGGGCGCAGCCCGGCCAGGCCCTCGATGTCGAGCACCTCGCTGCCGTCGAGGCGCAGGCTGTGGCGGTCCATGCCGTCCTTGAAGGTCAGCGGCAGCACGCCCATGCCGACCAGGTTGGAGCGGTGGATGCGCTCGAAGCTCTCGACCAGCACCGCCCGCACGCCCAGCAGCATGGTGCCCTTGGCCGCCCAGTCGCGCGACGAGCCGGTGCCGTACTCCTTGCCGGCCACGACCACCAGCGGCACGCCCTCCGCCTGGTAGCGCATCGCCGCGTCGTAGATCGGCATCTGCTCGCCGTCCGGCTGATGCAGCGTGACGCCGCCCTCAACGCGCGGCACCATCTCGTTGCGGATGCGGATGTTGGCGAAGGTGCCGCGCACCATCACGTCGTCGTTGCCGCGCCGGGCGCCGTAGCTGTTGAAGTCGTGCGGGCGGACCTGGTGCTGGAGCAGGTACTCGCCGGCCGGCGAGGTCTTGCGGATGTTGCCGGCGGGGCTGATGTGGTCGGTGGTGATGCTGTCGCCCAGCACCGCCAGCACGCGGGCGCCGCGGATGTCGCCCTTCTCGCCCGGCTCCATGGTGATGCCGTCGAAATACGGCGGGTTCTTGACGTAGGTCGAGCCCGCCATCCAATCGTAGGTCTCGCGCCCCGGTTCGACCGCGATCGCCTGCCATTGCGGGGTGCCGCGCGAGACCTCGGCGTAGCGCTTGGTGAACTGCCCCCGGGTCACGTCGGCCTCGACGATCGCCGCGATCTCGGCGTTGCCGGGCCACACGTCGCGCAGGAACACCAACTGCCCGTCGCGCCCGGTGCCGAGCGGGGCGGTGGTGATGTCGTCGTTCAGGGTGCCGAGCAGCGCGTAGGCGACCACCAGCGGCGGGCTGGCGAGATAGTTGGCGCGCACGTTGGGATGCACCCTGCCCTCGAAGTTGCGGTTGCCCGACAGCACCGAGACCGCGACCAGGTCGTGACCCTCGATCGCCTCGGCGATGTTCTCGTCGAGCGGGCCGGAGTTGCCGATGCAGGTGGTGCAGCCGTAGCCGACGGTCTGGAAGCCAAGCGCGTCGAGATCCTCGGTGAGACCGGCGCGGTCCAGGTATTCCGTCACCACCTGCGACCCGGGCGCCAACGAGGTCTTGACCCAGGGGCGCGGCGTCAGCCCCAGCGCCCGCGCCTTGCGCGCGACCAGGCCGGCGGCGACCATCACGTACGGGTTCGAGGTGTTGGTGCAACTGGTGATGGCGGCGATCACCACGTCGCCGTGGCCGATCTCGTAGTTGCTGCCGACCACCTTGGCGCGGCGGCCGACGTCGTTGGCGGCGACGCCGAGGTTCTTCGTGAGCTCCGCCTTGAACGCCAGCGAGACGTCGCGCAGCAGCACGCGGTCCTGCGGCCGCTTCGGCCCGGCCATCGACGGCTCGACGCTGGCCATGTCCAGCTCCAGCGTGTCGGTGAACACCGGGTCCGGCTCGGCGCTGTCGCGCCACAGGCCCTGCGCCTTGCAATAGGCCTCGACCAAGGCGATGCGCGCCTCGTCGCGCCCGGTCAGGCGCAAATAGCCGAGTGTCACCGCATCGACCGGAAAGAAGCCGCAAGTGGCGCCGTATTCGGGCGCCATGTTGGCGATGGTGGCGCGGTCGGCCAGCGCCATGCCGTCCAGCCCGGGGCCGAAGAACTCGACGAACTTGCCGACCACGCCGCGCTTCCTGAGCATCTGCGTGACCGTCAGCACGAGGTCGGTGGCGGTGGCGCCCTCGGGCAGCTTGCCGGTCAGGCGGAAGCCGATCACGTCGGGGATCAGCATGGCGATCGGCTGACCCAGCATCGCCGCCTCGGCCTCGATGCCGCCCACGCCCCAGCCCAGCACGCCCAGGCCGTTGACCATGGTGGTGTGGCTGTCGGTGCCGTACAGCGTGTCGGGATAGGCGTAGGTCGTCCCGTCCAGCTTCGCGGTCCACACCGCTTGCGCGAGGTATTCCAGGTTGACCTGGTGGCAGATACCGGTGCCGGGCGGCACCACGCGGAAATCGTCGAACGCGGTCTGGCCCCAGCGCAGGAAGGCGTAGCGCTCGGCATTGCGCTCGAACTCCACGTCCACGTTCTGCGCCAGCGCGGTCGCGGTGCCGGCCACGTCGACCATGACCGAGTGGTCGATCACCAGGTCGACCGGCACCAGCGGGTTGACCTGGGCCGGGCGGCCGCCCAGCCGGGCGATGCCGTCGCGCATGGCGGCGAGGTCGACCACCGCCGGCACGCCGGTGAAGTCCTGCATCAGGATGCGCGCCGGCTTGAACGGCACCTCGCGCTCGGACGTGGCGCGCTCCAGCCAGCCGGCCACGGCGCGGGCGTCGTCCACCGTGTAGGTGCCGCCGTTCTCGAACCGCAGCACGTTCTCGAGCAGCACCTTGAGGCTCTTGGGCAGCCGGGCGAGGTCCGCGCCCAGCGCCTCGGCGGCGGCCGGGAGCGAGAAATAGGCGTAGTCCTGTCCCTGCCCCTGCCCCTGCCCTGGCACGTCCAGCGTGCGGCGGGTCTGCAGGCTGTCCTGCCCGACTGTCTTCATGGGATATGCCTCGGTCTCTGCGTGCGCCGCGATGATACATGCGGCTCAGTTCAGGCGATATGGGGGCGGCGTGCTGGAAGGCGACGGGTTGGCGGCGTTCCGGGGCGAGCGGCTGGTGTTGCGCGACGTGGCCTTGCGCGTCCCGCCGGGTGGCGCGCTGGTGCTGACCGGGCCGAACGGGGCCGGCAAGAGCACCCTGCTGCGGCTGCTGGCGGGCCTGGTGCGCGCCGCCGCCGGGCGACTGCTGTGGCGAGGGCAGGACGCGCTGGCCGACCTCGCGGCGCACGGCAGGCGGGTCGCCTATCTCGGCCACCTCGACGCGGTCAAGCCGGGCCTGACCGCGGCCGAGAACCTGCGGCTGTGGGGTGACGCCGGGGCGGTGCGGCGGGCGTTCGACCGCGGCCTGCGCGGCTTCGGCCCCGGGGGCTGCGCGCTCCCCGCGGCCACGGGCCGCGTCGACTGGCTCGACCGTGACACGCTGCTGCTGGCCTCGGCGTTCGGCGGCGCCACCCAGTCCGGCTACGCCCGCACCGTCCGGCTGTGGCGGCGCGGGAGCGACCCGGCGCGGGCGCCGGTGCTGTTCGAGACCGACCCCGCCCACATGGCGGCCTATGGCGGCTACGACCGCGAGGCAGACCGGGTGATCTTCGGCGAACGCTTCAGCTTCTTCGACGGCCGGGTGCGCGTCGGCGACCGCAGCGGGCCGCGCCGCGAACTTGAGCTGCCGACCGACTCCTGGTCCGGATGGCATGGCGGCTGGCTCGTGGTGCGCAACCGCACGCCCTGGACGGTGGGCGGCACGACCCACCCGCCCGACACCGTGCTGGGCATCGGCTTCGACGCCTTCCTCGACGGCGCCCGCGATTTCGCCGTGCTGTTCGCGCCCAGCGAGCGGCAGGCGGTGCAGGGCTTCTCCTGGGCCGGCGGCCGGCTGCTGCTGAGCCTGCTCGACGAGCTGCGCCCGATGCACCTGCTGTTCACGCCCGGCGCCTGGATCCATCAGGCGCTCGACGGCCTGCCGTCCGCCGGCACCGCCACCGCCAGGGCGCTCGACGCGGCGGAGGCCGCGAGCGCCGGCACGCTGCA
>CAXTVL010000166.1:4675-6249 GCA_964247515.1 uncultured Acetobacteraceae bacterium
AGCCGTCGCCGTGCTCGGCGGAGACGGCCAGCGGCTCGCCCAGGCCCAGGCTGTAGGCGTCCAGCGCCGCCTGCGCGCCGCCGCGGCCCGCCCCCGTGTTGGGCCCCAGGCGCCCCCGGCGGCCCAGGCGGCGCCCCCCCGCGGCGCCCCCGCGCGCAGGACCCGCTGACGCCGCCCACGCTGATGCTGGTGCCGCCGGACCTCGCGGCACCATTCGTGCTCAAGCGGACCCCGCCGGCGTTCGACGCCGCGGGGCTGGTGGTGACGCGGCACGAGGCGGTGTCGGTCGACGGCGAGCGCATCCCCTACGTGCAGTCCGGGCCGCCCGGCGAGACCGGGGAGGCGCCGGTGCACCTGTCCGGCTACGGCGGCTTCGCGATTTCCAGCCTGCCGGGCTACCGCATCGCCGCGGGCAAGCTGTGGCTGGAGCGTGGCGGCACCACGGTGGTGGCCAACATCCGCGGCGGCGGCGAGTTCGGCACGCGCTGGCACGAGGCCGGACGGCGCGAGGGCAAGCGACGCTCGCACGACGACTTCGCGGCGGTCGCCGCCGACCTGGTGCGGCGCGGCGTCACCCGTCCCGGCCGGATCGCGGCGGAGGGCGGCTCCAACGGCGGCCTGCTGATCGCCAACATGCTGACCCGCTATCCGGAGCGGTTCGGAGCGCTGTTCTGCACCATCCCGCTGATCGACATGCGCCGCTACGCCCGCCTGCTGGCCGGAGCGAGCTGGATCGCCGAGTACGGCGACCCCGACGTGGCGGAGGACTGGGCGTTCCTGGGCCCGCTCTCGGCCTACCACGCGGCCGAGCCGGGGCGACCCTACCCGCCGATCCTGCTCGCGACCGCGCGGCGCGACGACCGGGTGCATCCGGGCCACGCGCGCAAGATGGCCGCCAAGCTGCAGGCGATGGGCTACGACGCGCATTTCTACGAGCCAGCCGCCGGCGGCCACGGCTACGGCAAGGACAACGCCGAGGTGGCCGGCTTCGTGGCGCTCGGCATGGCGTTCCTGGCGCGCGGCATCGGCTGGGGATGATGCCCGAGCCGGCCGGTTCGGATTACCGATTGTTCGTGCAACCGTCATGCCCTCCGACACGCTACAAGCGCGCGATGGCATCGACGTCAAAACAGTCTCGCCGACCCGTGGGCGCCATCGAGGTTGCGTGCCTGCTGTTGCTGCTCGCCGGCACGGCGACCGAGGCGCTGGCCCGCGCGCCGAAACGGGCCGTAACGCCGCCGAGCGCAAGCCTGCGCGAGTTCAACGACGCGGTGGCCCAGGCTTGGGCAAGGCTGCCGCAACGACAGGATTTCGCGGCGCAGCAAAGTTCCGCCTCGGCCCGTTACGCCTCCGGGGGCGCGCTGTTCCCCAACGCGCCCTCGCTCACCGGCAGCTACATCAACGACAGGATCGCCGGCAGCAACTACAACTACATTACCAGCCAGCTCGAGTTCAGCACACCGATCTGGCTGCCGGGCGAGGGCACCGCGACACAGAACACGGCGCGCGCCGACGCCGACGCCGCGGTCGCGGCCGCCGCGGCGGCGCATCTGGCGCTGGCCGCCCAGGTGCTC
>CAXTVL010000167.1:0-6223 GCA_964247515.1 uncultured Acetobacteraceae bacterium
GGCCTTCCATGACCGCCCCGACGGCAGCGTCGCGGTGCAGGACGCCGATACCGGCGCGGTGCTGGAGGTCGTCACCGGCGAGGCGGGATTCCTGCGCGCCACCATGCGCGGCCTGGCGCAGCAGCGGCGGCGCCAGGCGATGAGTTCGGCCGAGCCGTTCCGTCTCACCGCCTGGGTCGACGGCAGGCTCACTCTGGACGACCCGGACACGCGGCGGCACATTGAGCTCGAGGCCTTCGGCAGCACCAACGAGGCGGCCTTCGCCCAACTGCTGACGGCCAAGGGGGAGACGCGATGACCCGCCGCATCGAGGTCGAGTGCGCCGTCGACATCGAACAGACGCACGACAGCTTCCACGCCCATGCCGTGCCGGAGGGCATCGACATCCGGCCGGGCGACGCGGTGCTGGTGCACGACGCGCCGCGGGCGATCCGTTTCGGCGACCGCATCGCCTGCCGCTGCCGCGCCACGGTGCTGCGCGCCGGGCCGCTCGCGCGCGCCTGGGAGCATGTCGTGGGCTTCCTGGAGTTGACCGAGCTTTACGAGGTCGGTTTTCAGGCGCGCAAGTGATGGGCGCGGGAATAGGGAGACAGAAATGAACGCCATTCCGCCCAGGACGCCCAACGCCAGCACGCAACTGGCGCAACAGGACACCGTGCTGAGCCCGCGCTTCTACACCACGGACTTCGCCGCCATGGACCGGCTCGACGTCAGTGGCGTGCGGGCCGAGTGGGACGCGCTGATCACCGAATTGCGCGCGGACCCGAACCGCGGCCACTTCGTCCGCACGCCGGAGTTCGCGGTCGACCTGGCCAGCATGGACCCGGAGCTGCGCCGCGAGTTCCTGGACTTCCTGGTCAGCTCCGTGACCGCCGAGTTCTCCGGCTGCGTGCTGTATTCGGAGATCAAGAAGCGCATCACCAACCCCGATGTCCACGAGCTGTTCGCCTTCATGAGCCGCGACGAGGCGCGCCACGCCGGGTTCATCAACGAGGCGCTGCAAGACCTCGGCGTGGGCGTCGACCTGAGTTTCCTGACCAAGGTCAAGAAGTACACCTACTTCCAGCCCAAGTTCATCTTCTACGCGACCTACCTGTCGGAGAAGATCGGCTACGCCCGCTACATCACCATCTACCGGCAGTTGGAGCGGCAGCCGGAGCGCCTGATCCACCCGATCTTCAAGTGGTTCGACAAGTGGTGCAACGACGAGTTCCGTCACGGCGAGGCGTTCGCGCTGCTGATGCGCGCCAACCCGAAGGTCCTCTCCGGCGTGAACCGGCTGTGGATCAAGTTCTTCCTGCTGGCGGTGTTCGCCACGATGTACGTGCGCGACCACGGCCGTCCGGCGTTCCACGCGGCGCTGGGCCTCGATCCCACCGAGTATGACTTCCAGGTGTTCCGCATCACCTCCGAGATCTGCCGCCAGGTGTTCCCGCTCTCGCTCGACCTCGACCATCCGGGCTTTCGCGCCGGGCTCGACCGGCTGTTCGCCATCACGCAGGCGATGGGCCGGGCGCGGGCGCAAGGCGGCGTGGTCGGGCGGGTCAAGCGCCTTTGCCTGACCGCCGCGGCCGGCCTCACCTTCGCCCGGCTCTACCTGCGTTCCGCGAAGCCGCACGCGCTGCCCGCCAACATCCGCTTGCAGCCGGCCTGGTAGCGCATGGCGCTCCACGCCCATGCGGTGCTGTTCGCTTTGTTCGTCTGGTATTTCAGCACCGGGGTGATCCTCTACCTCGACGGGCTGCCGGTGCGGACGTTCCGCTGGAGCATGGCCGGCGTCACGGTGCTGCTGGGTTTGGCCCTCCATGCCCTCACGCTCGGCAGCGACGACGCGACACCGTTCGGCGCCTATCTGGGCTTCACCTGCGGCGTGCTGGCGTGGGCGTGGCAGGAGATGGCGTTCCTGATGGGCTTCCTCACCGGCCCCCGCCGGCATGGCTGTGCCGAGGGCTGCCATGGTTGGCGGCATTTCGGGCATGGCGTGCTGGCGGTGCTGTACCACGAACTGGCGATCGTCGCCGGCGCCGTGCTGGTCGTGGCTGCGAGCTGGGGCGGGGCCAACCAGGTCGGCGTCTGGACCTATATGATCCTGTGGGGGATGCGCGAGAGCGCCAAGCTCAACGTGTTCCTGGGCGTGCGCAACCTCAACGAGGAATTCCTGCCGGCGCGCATGGCGTTCCTGCGCGCGTACATGACCAAGAAGCCGATGAACCTGCTGTTCCCGGTCTCCGTCACGCTGGCCAGCGTGCTCGCGGTGTTGCTGGTGCAGCGCGCCCACGACGCCGCAGGTGACTTCGCCGCCACCTGCTTCACGTTTCTGGCAACCATGCTGGTGCTCGGGCTGGTCGAGCACTGGTTCCTGATGCTGCCGGTGCCGTTCGGCGAGCTGTGGCGCTGGGGCCTGCGCTCGCATCGCGCCCGCGCACGGCGGCCGGTTTTGCGCGTGATCGAGGGTGGTGCCATTTTGGCCCCGCCACATGGGACGGCGTCCAGCCTGACTACAGCCGAGAGGGGCCGATGAACTACGAGAGCTTCTTCCGCCGCCAGATCGACGGCCTGCACCGCGAGGGCCGCTACCGGGTGTTCGCCGACCTGGAACGCCAAGCCGGCTCGTTCCCGCGCGCCACCCACCACCGCGAGCGCGGCACCGCCGAGGTGACGGTGTGGTGCTCGAACGACTATCTCGGCATGGGCCAGCACCCGGACGTGATCGCCGCCATGCACGAGGCGCTCGACCGTTGCGGCGCCGGCGCCGGCGGCACCCGCAACATCTCCGGCACCAACCGCGAGCACGTGCTGCTGGAGCGCGAATTGGCCGACCTGCACGGCACGGAGGCGGCGCTGCTGTTCACCTCCGGCTACGTGTCGAACTGGGCCACGCTGTCGGTGCTGGCATCCAGGATGCCGGGCTGCGTGGTGTTCTCCGACGCGCTGAACCACTCCTCGATGATCGAGGGCATCCGCCACAGCCGCGCCGAGCGCCACATCTTCGCGCACAACGACCCGGCCGACCTCGACCGCCTGCTGTCCCGACACGACCGCGAGGTGCCGAAGCTGGTCGCCTTCGAGAGCGTCTACTCGATGGACGGCGACATCGCCCCGATCGCCGAGCTGTGCGACGTGGCCGAGCGGCACGGCGCGATGACCTATCTCGACGAAGTCCACGCCGTCGGCCTGTATGGCGCGCGCGGCGGCGGCATCGCCGAGCGGGAAGGGCTCTCGCACCGGCTCACGGTGATCGAGGGCACCTTGGCCAAGGCGTTCGGCGTGATGGGCGGCTACATCGCGGCCTCGACGGCGCTGTGCGACTTCGTGCGCAGCTTCTCGTCCGGCTTCATCTTCACCAGTTCGCTGCCGCCGGCGGTGGCGGCCGGTGCCCGGGCCAGCGTGCGCTACCTCAAGCGCAGCGCCGCCGAGCGCGCGGCGCAGCAGGAGCGGGTCGCCGCAGTGCGGCGCGGGCTCGACGCGCTCGGCATCCCGCACCTCGACAACCCGAGCCACATCGTCCCGGTGATGGTGGGCGATCCGGTGCTGTGCAAGCAGATGAGCGACCGGCTGCTCGACCAGTACGGCATCTACGTGCAGCCGATCAACTACCCGACCGTGCCGCGCGGCACCGAGCGGCTGCGGATCACGCCGTCCCCGTTGCACAGTGACAAGGACATCGTACATCTGCTGCACGCGCTGTCGGCCATCTGGTCGGACCTGAGCCTGCAGCGCGCCGCCTGACGCTACCCTCTGTCACGTCCGAGGAAATGGGAGACCACGCATGAAGCAAGACGATTTCAAGCCGTCACGACGCGCCGCCCTCAAGGCTGGCCTGGCCGCCACCGGCTTTGCCGCCCTCGCCGCCGTGACCGCGCGCCGCGCCATGGCCGACGACAGCGCCAAGGTCGCCAAGGAGGCGGTGCAGTACCAGGAGCAGCCCAAGGACGGCAACAAGTGTAGCGGCTGCGTCAACTTCCAGGCGCCCAACGCCTGCACCATCGTCGCCGGCAACATCTCGCCGAACGGCTGGTGCCTGTCCTACGCGCCCAAGGAGTCCTGACGCTGCGGCGGAGCTACCCGTTCTCGGCCATCGTCGGCCAGGAGGAGATGAAGACGGCGCTGTTGATCGGCGCCGTCGACCCCGCGATCGGCGGCGTGCTGGTGTTCGGCGACCGCGGCACGGGCAAGTCGACCGCGATGCGCGGACTTGCGGCCCTGCTGCCGGTGATGCGCGTCGTGGCCGGTTGCCGCTACGGCTGCGATCCCGCCGCCGACGGCGCCGCCTGCGCCTCCGACTGCGACGCCCGTGCCGCCGGGGGTGGGGCCGATACCAAGCCGGTGCCGGTGGTCGACCTGCCGCTCGGTGCCACCGAGGACCGCGTGGTAGGCGCGCTCGACCTGGAACGGGCGCTGACCCAGGGTGTCAAGGCGTTCGAGCCCGGCCTGCTGGCCCGCGCCCATCGCGGCTTCCTCTACATCGACGAGGTGAACCTGCTGGAAGACCATCTGGTCGACCTGCTGCTCGACGTGGCGGCGTCGGGTGAGAACGTGGTCGAGCGCGAGGGCATCAGCGTGCGCCATCCGGCCCGCTTCGTGCTGATCGGCAGCGGCAACCCCGAGGAGGGCGAGTTGCGCCCGCAACTGCTCGACCGCTTCGGCCTGTCGGTCGAGGTGCGCACGCCCGACGACCTCGCCAGCCGGGTCGAGGTGGTGCGCCGACGCGACCGGTTCGACCGCGAGCCGGAGGCGTTCGCCGAGTGCTGGGCCTTGGAGGATGCCGACATCCGGGCCCGCATCGTGACGGCGCGCGAGACGTTGCCGCGGACCGGCGTGCCGGACGCGGCGTTGGAGCGCGCGGCGCGGCTGTGCATGAGCCTCGGCACCGACGGTCTGCGCGGCGAATTGACGCTGATCCGCGCGGCCCGCGCCCTGGCCAGCCTGAACGGCGACGCGCAGGTGGGGGACATCCATTTGCGTCGCGTCGCCCCCTCGGCGCTGCGCCACAGGCTGCGGCGCAACCCGCTCGACGAGGCGGTCTCCACCACCCGGGTCGAACGCGCATTGACCGAGTTATTCGACGCCGAGCCGCAGGATGCCGAGCTGCTCGGGGCATGACCGAGGCCCCCGATCGCGGGGCGCGCTGGGCGATGGCGGCGACCACGGCAGCGTTGTTGGCGACCGATCCGGCGGGACTGGGCGGCATTTCGGTGCGTGCCTTGGCTGGCCCGGCGCGCGACGCCTGGCTCCGGCTGTTGCGCACGCTGCTGGAGCAGAGCGCGCCGATCCGCCGGCTGCCGGCGAACACCAGCGATGACCGACTGCTCGGCGGCCTCGATTTGGCGGCGACGCTGCAGGCCGGCCGAAGCGTCGCCGAGCGTGGCATCCTGACCCAGGCGGATGGCGGCGTGGTGCTGCTGGCGATGGCCGAGCGGGTCGGTCCCGGCACGGCGGCACGCCTCGGCATGGCGCTGGACAGCGGCGAGGTCACGGTCGAGCGCGACGGCATCGCCGGCCGGTTCGAGAGCCGTATCGCGGTGGTGGCGCTCGACGAGGGCATGGCGGCGGACGAGCGCCCGCCGGCGCCGCTGCTCGACCGGCTGGCGTTCCTGCTCGACCTCGACGGGCTGCGTGCCGAGGAGACGGCGCCGCATACGTCCGGCGATGTCGCGGCGGCGCGGCTGTTGCTGCCGCGGGTGCGGTCCGACGAGGCCGTCGTGACCGCGATTTGCGCCACGGCGCTGGCGCTGGGTGTCGTGTCGATGCGCGCCGCCTTGCTGACGCTGCGCGCGGCACGGTGCTGTGCGGCGCTCGACGGTCGGGAGGTGGTGTCGCAGGACGACGCGACGCTGGCGGCGGCGCTGGCGCTGGCGCCGCGCGCGACCCGGATGCCGGCCGCCGAGCCGGATGCGGCCGATGGCGGGCGCCCGGACGCCGAGCGCCCGGACGCGCGCCCCCCGGCCGGGCGCGGCGCGGGGGGGGGCCCCCCCCCCCCCCACGCCCGGACACCGAGCCGAGTGCTGGCGGCGGCGAACCAGAACAGGACAGCGCGCAGGCGCCAGGTCAGCCGATGGCTGATTTGGTGCTCGCGGCGGCACAGGCGGCGATCCCGCCCGGCTTGTTGTCCCAAATGAAATCGGGCGGCGTGGTCGGCGGCGTCGCCTCGGGCGGCAAGTCCGGTGCCCAGCGCGCCGGCACGCCGCGTCTTGAAGCCTGGCAGGCACTTGCCGAACGCACC
>CAXTVL010000168.1:0-6212 GCA_964247515.1 uncultured Acetobacteraceae bacterium
CTCAAAATCCGGTTCTGGTGACAGAGTGTCGGTTCGATTCCGACCGCCCGCACCAGTCCTAAAGTTCGAGCGAGCCTTCCAGCATCGGCACGCAATGCCCGCCGACCCGCACGTCGACCACCTCGCCCGCAACCTTGCGCGCCCGCGCCAGCAACAGGCTGGGCCGACCCATGTCGACTCCCTGCTCGACGCGCAGGCGCAGGTCGAGGTCCGGCTCCGGCGCCAAGTCGGCCAGCAGCGCCACCAGCGCGCAGGCGGCGCTGCCGGTCGCCGGATCCTCGCCGATGTTGCCGATTGGAGCGAACATGCGGGACTGTATGCCCGCCTCGGTGCGGACATAGGCGTATATGGCGTCGGTTGCGTGGTGCGGCATGAAGCGGCGAAATGCCCCGACATCGACCTGTATGCGGGCCAGCGCCTCGCGCCCGGACAGTTCGGCGACCAAAAACGCCAGCCCGACCGATGCGACGATCGGCGCATGGACGTCGGTCGCGAAGTCATCCGGTGTGAGCGACAGACATGCGGCAAGCTCCGCCACGGCGATGCCGTCGCCCCGCACCAGTCGCAGCGGCGCGGTCAGTTCGGCGCCAGTGCAATTTCCACCATCGCGCAGCAGATCGATCGGCACCAGCCCGGCGCCTTCCTCGAAGACCAGCCGCGTCGCGTCGCCCGCGCCCCGGCGCGCCAGCACGAAAGCGGTGCCGACGTTCGGATGGCCCGCGAACGGTATTTCGCGCCCCGGCGTGAAGATCCGCACCCAGGCATCGTGCGCGGCGTCGCGCGGCGGCAGCACGAAGCTGGTCTCGGCGTAGTTGAACTCGCGCGCCAGGGCCTGCATCTGCGCCGAGGACAGCCCCTCGGCGTCGAGCACCACCGCCAGCGGGTTGCCGCCGAACGCCCGGTCGGTGAACACGTCGACCGTCGCGAAGCGGCGGCGCACGGCGCTACTCGGCGGCCTGCGCGGTCGACGAGCCGCGCCACAGATCGATGCCGCCCTCGGTCGCGTAGTCGTCGATCCGCGCGAGCTCCTCGGCACTGAACGAAACGTTCCCCAACGCATCGAGCGAATCGTCGAGCTGGGCCACGTTGCGGGCGCCGATCAGCGCCGACGTGACCCGCTTGTCGCGGATCGTCCACGCCAACGCCATCTGCGCCAGGCTCTGCCCGCGCCCGCGGGCCAGCTCGTTCAAGGCGCGGATTTGCTGCAAGTTCTGCTTGCTGAGCAGATCGGTCGACAACGACCGCCCCTTGGCGGCGCGCGCGTCGGCCGGCACGCCGTCGAGGTATTTCGCCGTCAGCATCCCCTGCGCCAGCGGCGAGAAGGCGATGCAGCCAACGCCCAATTCCGCCAGCGTGCCCAGCAGCTCCTGCTCGATCCAACGGTTCAGCATCGAGTACGACGGCTGGTGGATCAGCAGCGGGGTGCCGAGTCCGCGCAGGATCTCCGCCGCCCGCCGGGTCAGCTCGGGCGAGTACGACGAGATGCCGACATAGAGCGCCTTGCCCTGCCGCACCGCGCGGTCCAGCGCCCCCATCGTCTCCTCGAGCGGGGTCTCAGGGTCGACGCGATGGCTGTAGAAGATGTCGACATAGTCGAGCTGCATCCGCCGCAGGCTCTGGTCGAGGCTGGCGGTGAGGTATTTGCGCGAGCCGTGGTCGCCGTACGGCCCCGGCCACATGTCGTAGCCGGCCTTGGTCGAGATCACCATCTCGTCGCGGTACGGGCGGAAATCGCGCTGCATGACGTGGCCGAAATTCTCCTCGGCCGAGCCGTATGGCGGCCCGTAATTGTTGGCCAGGTCGAAATGCGTGACGCCCCGGTCGAACGCGCGGCGCAGCACCGCGCGACCGGTCTCGAACACGTCGGCACCGCCGAAATTGTGCCACAGGCCGAGCGAGATCGGCGGCAGCACCAGCCCGCTGCGCCCGCAGCGGCGGAAGGTGGCGGCTTCGTAGCGCTCGGCGGCGGCTTGGTACGGCATGGCTTGCTCCCCTGATCGTCGCCAACCAACGGTGGCGCCGGTCGGGAGTTTGCCGCGCGCATCCGGCCAGGGCAACGTCGGGAGCCGCAGCCTCAGGGTGGCGCCGCCCGCTTCTCGAAGAACAGCTCGTTGCGCTTGAAGAAGTTGGCCAGCATCCTGTGCTCGAGAAACCAGGCGCCTGGCTCGCCGGTGAAGTTCTCCATCTGCGAGCGATAGCTCAGCATCGCCTGCCGCTTGCTCTCCAGGCAACCCGCCGTCGACACCCGGCGCAGCCGCAGCAGCCGGTGCGGCATGGCGAGGTGGCGTAACGCCTTCCAGGGCCAGAACCAGACCGGATACTCGTAGACCGGGCAGGCGACCTTGCCGCCACCCAGCAGCAGCTCGACCGCCGCCGCGACCGCGCGGTGGTCGCGATGGCCGTCGATGCCGTACGGCACGTAGATCTCGGCTGGCGCCAGCGCCACGATGCGCGCCAGCAGCGCCTCGGCGATTGCCGCTTGGGCGTCGCCAAGACGGGAGTCGGGGAAGCCCAGGAACTCGACATCCTCGCGGCCGAGACCGAAGGCGCCGACCGCCGCCACCGCCTCGTCCTCGCGCAACGCGGCGAGACGCTGCGGCGAGATGGCGGCGGATACGACCGACCGGCTGCCGTCCGAGACGATGACCACGCGGACCCGCCGGCCGGCGCGGACGGCGCGCTGCATCACGGCGGCGCAGCCAAGCGTCTCGTCATCGGCGTGCGGCGCCACGACCAGCAGCGGCGCTGTCCCGGTCTCGGGATTGATCTCGACCGCGAGGGCCGCGAACAGCCCGTGCAGCAGCGACAGCGCCGCATCCTTGAGCCGTCGCATCATGGTGGCGGCGCGCGCCAGCTCACGCGATCGGACTTCCTCTGGGCGGCGCCAGCAGCGAACGCAGCCGCATCATCACGCGTCGGCCGACAACCTTCCAGAAGCGCGGCGGGGCATGTATGACCCGCCCGAGCACGCCGCCGAAATCGTTGCGCTTGACGCATACGTTGATCTGATGGAGCGAGATCATCGCCTCGATGCCCGCCCGCCGACGGTCGAGCAGGGCGCGGTGCCGGCGGCTCAGGCGCGGTCCGAGCACGGAGGCGAAATGCTTGTGCGTCTCCAGCATCGACTCGAAATTGTATGGCGAGCGCGTCGCCTGCGCCCAACGCCGCGAGATCGACCCGAACGGCTCCACGTAGTAATACAGCGGCGTGTCCAACACGACCGCGCGGCCGCCGGCCTCGAAGAAGCAAAGCAACTGGTAGAAATCCTCGCCGATGCGCGCCGGCTCGTAATAGTCGACGGCGTGCTTGCGGATGAAATCGGCGCGGAACACCGGCTGCAACATCCCGTAATCGTATTTCGCGGTGGGGTTCGACGTCTCCAGGAAGACGTCGAGGTCGAGCAGCCGCTGCGATCCCTGGATCGGGAAGCCGGTGCCGGTGCACAGGCCGGCGTGGTTGTCGATGACGTAGAGGTTGTCCGCCGCCATCTCGACCCCGTGCCGCTCGGCGGCGGCGACCAGCCGCTCGACCCGCTCGGGCGCATACCAGTCGTCCGCGTCGAGCAAGGCGATCCAGCGTCCGCGCGCCAGGCTGGTGGCGAAGTTCATGACGTGCGACTTGCCGGAGTTGGCCGCCAGCCGCTCGACCCGCACCCGCCCGTCGAGCTCGCGCAGCCGCATTGCCACGCCGTAGGTGTCGTCTGGGGAAGCGTCGTCGACGATGATGATCTCGAGGCTGCGTTCGGTCTGCTCCATGACCGAGCGCGCCGCCTTCTCGAGCGTCGCGGCCGCCTTGTAGGCGGGAATGATGATGGACACCCGAGGCCAAGCGTCGGCATGGCCGGAAGCGGTCACGAGGCTGGCCCGATCGTTGAGGGCTGCCTTCAGCATGGCCCGCGATCCTTGAGCCACCGGCCGGGCGCAGCGAGTTCCCGGAGGACCGTCCGCATTGTCAGAGACAACCGGGGATTTCGGCATTCCTGATGCGGCAGGGCACGGGCGAGCGACAACGGCTACTCCTCGAGACAGCGGGCGGTATCACCAAAGCGCTGGGCAATACGTACGGATCACTACATCCCCCGCATTAAGGTTTGGTGAATCGGCTCGCCGCTGGCGCCGGCTGCCTGGTCAGACCGCCTCTGGCGGTCGCCAATCGGCAGGCGTGTCGTGGTCGGGGTGCTGATAGCTGACCAGCCGCAGCGGTTGGCTCTCCCGTGACGGCAGCTCGGCCACGTGCGGCCACCACGCCAAGCGGGCCTCGATGCCGAGCTGTTCGGCAGGCGCCACCACGCCCGGTTCGTCCAGCGTGCCGAGGCCGAGGCTGACCCGCTGCTCGCCCAGCATCCGAAAGGTGAGCGGCGTGCCGCACGCGGCGCAGAAGTCGCGCGCCGCCGCCGACGAGCTGTGGAAGCTGGCGGGGCGCCCGCGGGTCCAGGCCAGGTCGGCCTCCGGCACCGTGGCGGAGGCGAGGAACGCGCCGCCGCCAGCCTTCTGGCACATCCGGCAATGGCAGATGGTGGCATCGGTCGGCACCGAGGCCAACGCGTAGCGCACGGCGCCGCATTGGCAGCCGCCGGACAAGCGGATCGCCATGTCGTTCGCTCCCCTGTTTGGCGCGGTATAACGCGCCCGCCCGGCTAATACAGCAGCCGCGCCCGGATCGTGCCGTCGATGGCGCGCAACTCGCGCAGCAGCGCCTCGTCCTCGGCGCCGCCGCCTCGCCGCGGGGTGTCGGTCTCGACCACCACGTAGCCGATGTCGCCCTCGGTCTGCAGGTACTGCGCGGCGATGTTCAGCCCGTGGCCCGAGAACACGTCGTTGACCCGGCGCAGCAGGCCGGGGACGTTGCGGTGGACGTGCATGTAGCGGGTGCCGCTGGGGCGTGGCGGCAGTTGCACCTGCGGGAAGTTCACCGCCCCCAGCGTCGCCCCGATGTCGCTGTAATCGACCAGCTTGCGCCCGACCTCGGCGCCGATCCGCTCCTGCGCCTCGGCGGTGGAGCCGCCGACATGCGGCGTCAGGATGACGTTGGGCAGGCCCTGCAGCGGGGTCGCGAAGCGCTCGGCGTTGGACGCGGGCTCGACCGGGAACACGTCGACCGCGGCGCCCAGCAGGTGCCCGTCGCGCAAGGCGCGCGCCACCGCGTCGAGGTCGACGACGGTGCCGCGGGCGTTGTTGATGAGGATGCTGCCGGGGCGCATCGCCCGCACCTCCGCCTCGCCGATCAGGCCGAACGTCGCCAGCGATTCCGGCACGTGCAGGCTCACGACGTCGCTCTGCCCCAGCAGCTCGTGCAGGCCCTCGGCCTTCTGCGCGTTGCCGTGCGGCAATTTGTCCTGGGTGTCATAGTAGAGGACGCGCATCCCGAACGCCTCGGCCAGCACCGAGAGCTGGCTGCCGATGCTGCCATAGCCCACGATGCCCAGCGTCTTGCCGCGCACCTCCCAGCTGTTGGCCGCGGACTTGTCCCATTCGCCGCGATGGGCCGCCTGGCTCTTGTCCGGGATGCCCCGCATCAGCATCACCATCTCGCCGATCACCAGTTCGGCCACGCTGCGGGTGTTGCTGAACGGCGCGTTGAACACCGGGATCGCCCGCATCCGCGCCGCCTGCAGGTCGACCTGGTTGGTGCCGATGCAGAAGCAGCCGACGGTGAGCAGCCGGTCGGCGGCCTCGAACACCGCCTCGGTCAGTTGGGTGCGGCTGCGGATGCCGATGATGTGGACCCCCTGCACCGCTTCGAGCAGCGCCCGTCCGTCCAGCGCCTTCTTGTGCCGGGTCACGTTGGCGTAGCCGGCGCGGGCGAACAGGTCCACCGCGCTGTCGTGCACGCCTTCGAGCAGCAGCACGCGGATGCGGTCCTTGGGCAGCGAATGCTGCGCCGAGAGCGAATGCTGGAGCGGGGACAAAGGTTGGACTTGGGACATGCGGCGTTGCTCGGCTATGACGGTTGCCAGTTGTGACCCGGAGGCGCCTTGCCCACCAGTGCCGAGAGCGAGCTGCGCCGCCTGCTCGACATCATGGCCGCCTTGCGCCACCCGCAGGACGGCTGTCCCTGGGACGTGCAACAGGATTTCGGCAGCATCGCCGCCTACACAATAGAGGAAGCCTACGAGGTCGCCGACGCCATCGCCCGGCGCGACTTCACGGGCCTCGCCGACGAACTCGGCGACCTGTTGTTCCAGGTGGTTTATCACACCCGCATGGCGGAGG
>CAXTVL010000169.1:0-3785 GCA_964247515.1 uncultured Acetobacteraceae bacterium
CGGCGCAGGGGCCGGGTACCCGCCGCGCGGGCGGGGCCGGGGCGCGACCCGTGGCCGGGCGACCCGGCGCGCGGCGCGTTGCTGCTGAAGGGCGAGCTGGAGTTCCGCGGCGCCACCATGACGCTGCGCCCGGGGGGGTTCGCTTCGGTCTCGGGCTCGGGGCCGCTGTTCCACCACGCCCACGGCTTCACCTGGCTGCGCGACCTGCGGGCGCTGGGCACCGACGCGGCGCGGATGCGGGCCCGGGGGCTGGCGGCGGACTGGATCGGCATCCCCCACCCCGACCCGGTGGCGTCGCTGCCCGAGATCGCCGGCGCCCGCCTCGCCGCCTGGCTCGGCCATTACGACTTCTTCGCCGCCAGCGCCGACGACGCGTTCCGCCAGAAGCTGATGGCCCGCCTGGTCAGCGACGCGCGCGGCTTGGCCGCGTTGCTGCCGACCGAGGCGCTGGACGGACGGGCGCTCACCGCGCTGAAGGGCTTGGTCGCCGCCGCGGTGACGCTGCCGGACCACGCGCAGTTCCTGACCCGCGCCATGAAGGTGCTGCCGGGCGAGCTGTCGCGGCAGGTGCTGGGCGACGGCAGCCATTGCGAGCGCAGCCCGGCGGCGCTGCTGGCCGCGTTGCAGGACCTGACCGAGATCCGGGCGTTGCTGCAGGCGGCGCAGATCGTGGCGCCCCCGGCGCTGGCGAGCGCGATCGAGCGCATGGCGCCCGCCTTGCGCACGCTCCGCCACGGCGACGGCGGCTTGTCGTTGTTCAACGGCAGCCGGGAGACCGACCCGATGCTGGTCGACCTGGTGCTGAACCAGGCCGGGCGCACCGGCCGGCCGTCACCGTCGCTGACCGAGGGCGGTTTCCAGCGGCTGCAGGCCGGGCGCACCGTGCTGATCATCGACAGCGGCCCGCCGGCGCCGCCCAAGCTCGACCGGCTGGCGCACGCCGGCACGCTGGCGTTCGAGCTGTCGGTCGGGCGCGACCGCATGGTGGTGAACCTGGGCGCCGCCCCTCCCACCGGCGGCGAGTGGCGCGACGCGGCGCGCGCCACGGCGGCGCATTCGACCCTGGCCATCGCCGCCACCAACAGCAGCGAACTCAAGCCCGACGGCCTGGGCCGGCGGCCGGAGCAAGTCGAGGTGCAGCGCCAGGAGGCCAACGGCGCGCACTGGCTGGAAGCGAGCCATGACGGCTACCGCCGGCCGTTCGGCGCGATCCATCGCCGCCGGCTCTACGTGGCCGAGAGCGGCGACGACATCCGCGGCGAGGACGTGGTCGAGGCCGACGCGCCGCAGCCGTTCACGATCCGCTTCCACCTGCATCCCGACGTGCAGACCAGCCTGCAGCAGGACGGCGAGGCGGTGCTGCTGCGCCTGCCGGGCGGCAGCGGCTGGCGGCTGCGCGCCGATGGTGCCGCGATGGCGCTGGAGGAGAGCCTCTACCTCGGCGGCCCGGAGCCGCGGCGCAGCGAGCAGGTGGTGCTGACCGGCTCGCCGGAGGGCGCCCAGCACGTCAAATGGGCGATCACCAAGCTCGGCTGAGGTGAAGGTCGTCGAGGTCGCGACGGTCGATTTCGCGCTGCGCCAGTTCGTGCTGCCGCTGATGCGCGGCCTGCGCGCGCGCGGGCACGAGGCGGTCGGCGTGTGTGCCGGCGGAGCGCATCTGGCGGCGGTGCGGGCCGAGGGTTTCCGCGTGGTCGAGCTGCCGATGGCGCGCAGCCTGTCGCCCTGGGCGCAGGGCCGCGCGTTGCTGGCGCTGGTGCGGCTGCTGCGCGCCGAGCGGCCGGACCTGGTGCATGGGCATTTCCCGATCAGCGGCTTACTCGCCCGGCTGGCGGCGCGGCTCGCGGGCGTGCCGCGCGTCGCGTACACCTGCCACGGCTTCCTGTTCAACCAGCCCGGCCCGTGGCCGCGCCGGGCGCTGGGCCTGCTGATCGAGTGGCTGGGCGGCCGGATGGCGGACATCTACCTGACGGTCTCGACCGAGGAGGCGCGGGACGCGCGCCGGCTCGGCATTTCGCGCCGTGCGGTCGGGATCGGCAACGGGCGCGACCCGGCCCGCTTCCATCCCGACCCGGAGACACGGGCGCGGATGCGCCGGGAACTCGGCGTTGCGGACGCGCGCTGCGTCGTGGTGATCGTCTCGCGCCTGGTGCGCCACAAGGGCCATCCCGAGCTGCTGGCCGCGATGCGCGAGGTGGACGCGGAACTGTGGGTGGTGGGCGACCGGCTGCCCAGCGACCACGGCGAATCGCTGGAGCCGTACTTCGCCGAGGCCGGGCTGGGCGCGCGGCTGCGCCGGCTCGGCTACCGCGAGGACATCCCGGCGCTGCTGGCCGCGGCGGACGTGTTCGCGTTGCCCAGCCATTTCGAGGGGCTGCCGATGTCGGTGATCGAGGCGATGCTGAGCGGATTGCCGGTGGTGGCCTGCGACGTGAGCGGGCCGCGCGAGCAGGTGGTGCCGGGGGAGACCGGGCTGCTGGTGCCGCCGATGGCGGTGCCGCCGCTGGCCGAAGCGCTGGCGCGGCTGGCCGCAGATCCCGCATTGCGGACCCGCATGGGCGAGGCGGGACGCCTGCGCGCGCTCGACCTATACGACGAGGCGCGGGTGGTGTCCCGCACCCTCGACCTGCTGGGAGCCTGAGCCATGTCCGAGACGCCCGTGCGCCGCGCCCTGCTGTCGGTCTCGGACAAGACCGGGCTGGTCGAGCTGGCGCGAGCGCTCGCCGCGCGCGGGGCCGAGGTGCTGTCGACCGGCGGCTCGGCGCAGACGCTCCGCGATGCCGGCGTGCCGGCCATCGACGTGTCCGACCACACCGGCTTCCCGGAGATCCTCGACGGTCGGGTCAAGACGCTGCTGCCGCAGATCCATGGCGGCATCCTGGGGCGACGCGACCGGCCGGAGCACCTGGCGCAGATGCGCGAACACGGCATAGCACCGATCGACCTGGTGGCGGTCAACCTGTACCCGTTCGAGGCCACGGTGGCGCGCGGCGCGGATTTCGACGAGTGCGTCGAGAACATCGACATCGGCGGCCCGGCCTTGATCCGCGCCGCCGCCAAGAACCACGCCGATGTCGCGGTGCTGACCGACCCCGGACAATACGCGGCGTTGCTGGACGAGCTGGCGCGAGGCGGCACGACGCTCGCGTTGCGCCGCCGCCTCGCCGCCGCCGCCTACGCCCGCACCGCCGCCTACGACGCGGCCATCGCCGCCTGGTTCGCGCGGCGGCAGGGCGAGGAGTTCCCGCAGCGCCTGGTGGTCGCGGGCGAGCTGGCGCAGGCGCTGCGCTACGGCGAGAACCCGCACCAGCGCGCCGGCTTCTACCACAGCGGCGAGGCGCGGCCGGGCGTCGCCACCGCGCGGCAGGCGCAGGGCAAGGAGCTGTCGTACAACAACCTCGCCGACACCGACGCGGCGTTCGAGTGCGTGGCCGAGTTCGCGCCGCCCAGCGTGGTCATCGTCAAGCACGCCAACCCGTGCGGCGTCGCGAGCCGCCCGACGCTCGCCGCCGCGTGGGACGCGGCATTGGCCTGCGACCCGGTCTCGGCGTTCGGCGGCATCGTGGCGCTGAACCGCGCGCTCGACGCCGAGACGGCCGAGCGCATCGCCGCGATCTTCACCGAGGTGATCGTGGCCCCCGACGCCACGTCCGAGGCGCGGGCGGTGCTGGCGCGCAAGAGGAACCTGCGGCTGTTGCTGACCGGCGCCCTGCCCGACCCGGCCGCGCCCGGCCGTACCCTGCGCAGCGTGGCGGGCGGGCTGTTGGTGCAGGAGCGCGATGCCGGGC
>CAXTVL010000169.1:3795-5762 GCA_964247515.1 uncultured Acetobacteraceae bacterium
GCGCGTGGTGACGCGGCGGGCACCGGAGCCAGCCGAGTGGGAGGACCTGCTGTTCGCGTTCCGCGTCTGCAAGCACGTCAAGTCCAACGCCATCGTCTACGCGCGCGGGGCCGCCACCATCGGCATCGGCGCGGGCCAGATGAGCCGCGTCGATTCGGCGCGCATCGCCGCCAGCAAGGCCACGTCACCGACCGCCGGCAGCGTGGTCGCCTCCGACGCGTTCTTCCCGTTCGCCGACGGGCTGGAGGCGCTGGTCGCGGCCGGGGCGCGCGCGGTGGTGCAGCCGGGCGGCTCGGTGCGCGACGCCGAGGTGATCGAGGCCGCCGACGCCGCCGGCATCGCCATGGCGTTCACCGGGATGCGGCATTTCCGGCACTGACGGTCACGCGACCCGGCCACGCACCGCGTTGGCCCGCGCCGAGCAGGTGATCGGCCCGCCCGCGTCGCCGCCCAGTGCCGCCCGCACCCGCCGCTTCACCTGTTCGGCGTCGCCCGCCGGGAGCGTCGCGAGCGTCTCCGCGAGACCGCCGAGCGGCGTGGCGCCCTGCCAGAACTCCTCGAAATCGGCGAATCGGCGCGTGACCGAAATGGTGTGGGTCTCGACCGCGAGCAGCCCCGTATCGGTCCACAGCGCGCGCAGTGCCGCCTCGCGCGAGATGTCGGCCCGCGGCGGCAACGGCGACGGCGCGCCGATGCGGTCCAGCTCCGCGCGGATCGGCTCGAACGGCAGGCCGCCGCCGGGGATGTCCCAGGCATAGGCCGCGACCGACCCTCCCGGCCGCACCACGCGCGTCATCTCCGCGACACCCCTGGACGGCTCGGGGACGAAGAAGATGACCAGGGCCATGATCGCGGCGTCGAACCGGTCGTCGTCGAACGGCAGCGCCATGGCGTCGCCTTGCCGGAACACCGCCTGGCGGGTCGCCGCACGGGCACGGGCGTAGGCGAGTTGCTGTTCCGAGGGATCGACCGCCTCGACCTCGCCCGGCCGGCAGCGCCCGATCAGCGTCTCCGTGAAGGCGCCGTTGCCGCACCCCACGTCCACCCAGCGCAGCCCGGCATCGGGCGCCAGCCAATCGAGGAAGCTGCCGCCGGCGGACTGGCTCCAGGCGCCCATGCCGCGCTCGTAGGCGGCCCCGTCATCGAACCGGATCGCGCGCTCGCTCGCGGGCACGGTCATCAGAACCTCCACACGTGGAGACAGTCCCGCGCGGCGCGCGCGGGTCAGAAGTCGGTGCAGCGCCCCTTGCTCTCCCAGTCGCCGTAACGCGTCGGCTCCGGCCCCTTCTGGCCGCCGATTTCCTTCGGCAGCTCCGGGGGCCTGGCCGGCTTGGGCGGGACGGTCGGCGGGTTCGCTTGCTCGGTCATGCGGGGGCACATGGCGGCGCCACCGCGCGGTTGCAACTCACGGCGTCACCGGCTGCCCGGCGAGGCGCTGCTGCACCACCGCGCGCCACGGCGCGTCGGTCGGCGCCTCGGCCAGCGCCCGGGTGAACAACGCCCGCGATTCCGGCCCGACCTTGCCGTCGACCCGGGTCTGCGCCTCCGCCGCCAAGGCCGCGAGGCCGGGGTCGAACTGGATCGACACCGCCTGCCGCCAGGCCTGCGCCGCGGCGGCGAGGTGCCCGCGCCCGTCCTCGGCGTTGCCCAGCAGCACGTAACCCTGCCGCGCCAACGGCGAGGCCTGGTCCATGGTGGCCAGCTTCTCGCGCAGCACCCCGATCAACTGCTCGTTCGCCAAATCGTCCCGGCTGGCGCGCGCCAGCCGGGCGGCGAGCGGCTGTGCCGGCAGGTTCGGGCGGCCGTCGCTCGCCATATACAGGCCGACGCCCAGCAACGGCACCAACGCCAGGCCGGCGATCAGCGGCGCGCGCCGGTCGCTGCCCCCGGCCCCGGGGGCCAGGGGCGGCCCCCCCCCCCCCCCCCCCCGGCCCCCCCCCCCCCCCCCCCCCCGCGACGCGGCGCGG
>CAXTVL010000169.1:5772-6211 GCA_964247515.1 uncultured Acetobacteraceae bacterium
GCGCGTCGATGCGGCCCTCGGCGCGGTCGCGCTCGAGTTCCTGCAACTGCGCCCGGTGCAGCGTCATCGCCAGCTCGCCCCGGTTCCGCGCCCCGGCGCCATGACCGGGACGCCGCAATGCGACCAGCAGCAATGGCGCCAGCACCAGCGCTGCGAGCAGGACCAGGGCAAGCCAGGTCATTGCGCCGCGATCACGTCCGCAGGATGTCGCGCAGCCGCGCCTGCTCGCCGGCGTCCAGCGGCGGCGGCGCGCCACGCGGTCGTCGGCCCAGCAGCACCGCGGCCAAGCCCACCGCCAGCGCCAGCACCGGCGAGCCCCACAGGAACAGCGTGGACCACAGGAACGGCGGGTCGAGGCGGACGAAGTTGCCGTAGCGGGCCACCAGCCACTGCATCGTGCTGCGGTCGCTGTCGCCGGCGGCGCTGCGTTGGCGCACGC
>CAXTVL010000170.1:0-5183 GCA_964247515.1 uncultured Acetobacteraceae bacterium
CGGCGGGCCTCGCCGCCGCGGTGCGCGCGGCCGGCGATCGGGTGTCCGGGCTCGCCTACTGCGTCGGCTCGATCGTGATGAAGCCGCTGCCCAAGGCCGGCGACGCCGACATGGTCGAGGCGTTCCGGCTCAACGCGGTGGGGGCGGCGCTCGCGGTGGCGGCGGCGCAGGATGCGCTGCGCGCCGCCGAGGGCAGCGTGGTGTTGTTCAGCACCGTCGCCGTGCGCGCGGGCTTCGCGAACCACGCGGTGATCGCCATGGCCAAGGCGGCGGTCGAGGCGCTGACCGTGTCGCTGGCGGCCGAGCTGGCGCCGCAGGTCCGGGTCAACGCCGTGGCGCCCAGCCTGACCCGCTCCGGCATCGCGGCGCCGATGACCGAGAACGCGGCGTTGGCCAAGGCGATCGCCGGGCAGCACCCGATCCCGCGCCTGGGCGAGCCGGACGACGCGGCGGCGATGGCGGCGTTCCTGCTCTCGCCCGACGCCGGCTGGATCACCGGGCAGGTGATGGCGGTCGACGGCGGCCGCTCCACGGTCCGCACCAAGGGATAGGCTGTTGACCACGCTGCGGATGGTCCTGGGCGACCAGCTCTCGCACGACCTGTCCTCGCTGCGCGACGCCGAGCCGGGCGACGTGGTGCTGCTGGCCGAGGTGCTGGCCGAGTGTACCTACGTGCGCCACCACCCGAAGAAGATCGTGCTGATCCTGTCGGCGATGCGGCACTTCGCGGCCGAACTGTCGGCGCGCGGCTTGCGGGTCGATTACGTACGGCTTGACGACACGGACAACACCCAGAGCTTCCGCGGCGAGATGGCGCGCGCGGTGGCGCGGCACGCGGCCGAGAGCGTGGTCGTCACCGAGCCGGGCGAGTGGCGGGTGCTGGAGGACATGCAGGGCTGGCACGAGGCGGTCGGCCGCCCGGTCGAGATCCGCGCCGACGACCGGTTCCTGTGTTCCATCCGTGCGTTCCGCGACTGGGCGGCGGGCAAGCGGGCGTGGCGCATGGAATTCTTCTACCGCGACATGCGCCGCCGGCACGCGCTGCTGCTCGACGCGGACGAGCAGCCCGAGGGTGGCCGCTGGAACTACGACGCCGAGAACCGCAAGCGCTTGCCGCGCGGCATGGCGCTGCCGGAAGTGCCCCGGTTTGCGCCGGACCGGACGACGCGGGAGGTGATGGCGTTGGTGGCCGCCCGCTTCCCCGACCATTTCGGCGATGTGGACGGCTTCGCGTTGCCGGTCACGGCGGCGCAGGCGGAGGCCGCGCTGGGGGATTTCGTCAGCCGGCGCCTTGCGCAGTTCGGCGATTGGCAGGACGCCATGCGCAGCGATGCCGCGACCCTGTTCCACGCGCTGGTCTCGACCTCGCTCAACTGCGGCCTGCTGCAACCGCTGGCGGTCTGCCGCGCCGCCGAGGCGGCATACCGCGAGGGCCTGGCCCCGCTCAACGCGGTCGAGGGCTTCGTGCGCCAGGTGCTCGGCTGGCGCGAGTTCGTGCGCGGCATCTACTGGCTCAAGGTGCCGGAATACCGGGGGATGAACGCGCTGGACGCCACGCGGCCGATGCCGTGGCTGTACTGGTCGGGCGAGACGCGGATGCGCTGCATGGCGCAGGCGATCGGCCAGACCCGCGCGCAGGCCTACGCGCACCACATCCAGCGACTGATGATCACCGGCAACTTCGCGCTGCTGGCCGGGCTGCACCCTGACGACGTCGACGAGTGGTACATGGTGGTCTACGCCGACGCCTACGAATGGGTGGAGATGCCCAACGTGCGTGGCATGGCGCTGTTCGCCGACGGCGGCATCATGGGCTCCAAGCCGTACGCGGCCTCGGGCGCCTATATCGACCGCATGAGCGACTATTGCGCCGGCTGCCATTACGACGTGAAGGACGCGGTGGGGCCGCGCGGCTGCCCGTTCAACGCGCTGTACTGGGACTTCATCGCGCGCCACGAGCAGCGCTTCGCGGCCAACCCGCGCATGGCGATGCCGGTGCGCAGTTGGGCCCGGATGGCGCCGGCGCGGCGCGAGGCGTTGCGCGCCCGCGCCGCGTCGTTCCTGGCGGCGATGGATGCCGGCGAGCCGGTCTAGGACGCGGCGGGTGGTGGCCTGGGCGCTGCTCGCGGGCTTCGGGCTGTTCGGCCTCGCGGTGGCGCTAGACCTGGGCGCGGTGGCGGCCTGGTACGGGCCGGAATACTTGCGGCGGATCGTGGTCTGGCGGCGCCCGAGCCCGCTCGACGGCGAGCGCTTCCCCGCCCGCGCGATCGCCGCCGCGCCGACGCCGGCGCCTGTTCCAAGGGCGATCTCGGACGCCGTGCCCGCCGCCTACGCGCGCGCCGTCGGCGGCGAGGGGTTGGAACGGCTCCTGGCCCGCACCGGCAGCACCAGCTTCCTGGTGCTGCACCACGGCAATCTGGTCTACGAGCGGTATTTCGCCGGCAGCGGCCCCGCGACGCCGCAGCAATCGTTCTCGATGGCCAAGTCCGTGACCGGGTTGCTGGTGGGCGCCGCCATCGCCGACGGCCTGCTGCCGCCGGTGGATACGCCGGTGGAGACGGTGCTGCCCCGGGTGGCCGGCCTGCGCGGGTCGGGGGTCACGATCCGCGACCTGCTGCGGATGACGTCGGGCTTCGCCACCCACAACGGCTTCCCATACGGCCCGTTCAGCCGGCCGTGGCGCGACGACCAGGTGTTCTACTTCGCGCCCGACCTGCGCCGCGACGTGGCCGGCGCGGTGCGGCCGGCGGTGCCGCCCGGGACGCGGTTCCACTACGAGGACCGCAACCCGATGCTGCTCGGCATGATGCTGGAGCAGGCGACCCGCGGCACGGTGTCGAAGTTCCTGGAGACCCGGCTATGGGCCAGGATCGGGGCCGAGTTCCCGGCCAATTGGAGCCTCGACCGCGAGGGCGGCTTCGAGAAGATGGAGAGTGGCATCGGCGCCGCCCCGCTCGATTTCATCAAGCTGGGCAACCTGATGCTCCAGGACGGCGCGAATGTGCTGCCGGCGGCCTGGATCGCGGCGGTGACGGCGCCGGCTGAACCGAACCCCGAATACGGCTTTCTGTGGTGGCGGATGCCGCGTCCCGACGGCCCCGCCGATGTCTATGCCCAGGGTATTTTCGGCCAGGTGCTGTTCGTCTCGCGCCGGCACGACGCGGTGATCCTGCGCACCGGCAGCGGCGAGGGCGGACAGGACTGGCCGAAGCTCGCCCGCGCCATCGCCGACGCGCTGCCCTAATCGGCTGCCATGGCGCCGACGGCGGCCGGCAGGTCGACCCAGGACAGATGGCCGCCCTTGCCGGCGCCGGTGTCGAGGAACAGCGCGCTGCCGCCGTTGGCACCGCGGCGCAAATACGGCCGGCCGTCCGAACTTCTGCGGTCGTGCCCGACATAGACCTTCATCCCGGCCGGGATGCGGTCGACCCAGCGCAGGCTGCGCTCGGGATAGCCGTCCGGCTGCAGGCGCCCGGTCGGCTCGCCGTAGAGTGCGCGGGCCAGGACGCCGTGGATGTGTCCGTCGGGTGGCGACGGCGGGGCGGCGTCCACCATGGCGGTGTGAAAGCCGCCATGGACAAACAATTCGGTGCCGGTGCCAAGGCGTCGCTGCACCCAGGCCGGGGCGCGGGCGATCTCGTGTTCGGCGCGGCGGCGCAACTCCGGGGTGAGCTGCGCCAGCGTCGCCGCGAGTTGGCCGTCCTGACGCACCTGACGCCCGGCCAGCGCGCGGGCCAGCTTGAGGTCGTGGTTGCCCAGCACGAACAGGCCGCGGCCGGAGTCGATCAGCCGGAACATCAGCTCCAGCGCGCCGGCGCTGTCGCGGCCGTAATCCACCAGGTCGCCCAACTGCACCAGGAACAGGTCGGTCTCGCTGGCGGCGGCGAAGGCACGCAGGTCGCCATGCACGTCACCCACCACGCGCAGGCCCCGGTCGCGCGGAAGGTCGCGCGGCGGCGTCGCCCCGCTCACGCGGCACTCGCCAGGCGTAGGGTGCGGAACGCCGCCAGCGCCCGCTCGCGCCCTTGCGCCAGGTCGACGATCGGATGCGGGTAGTCGCGGCCGAGCGTCACCCCGGCGGCGGCCAGCGTCTCGGCCGAGGCCTCCCAGGGAGCGTGCAGATGCCGGTCGGGCAGGCGGGCCAGTTCGGGCACCCAGCGGCGCACGTAGCCGCCGTCCGCGTCGAACTTGCGGCCCTGCAGCACCGGGTTGAAGATGCGGAAGAAGGGTGCGGCGGCCGCCCCGCAGCCGGCGACCCACTGCCACTGCGCGCTGTTGCTGGCGAGGTCGGCATCGACCAGCGCGTCCCAGAACCACAGCGCCCCTTCGCGCCAATGGACCAGCAGGTGCTTGACCAGGAAGCTCGCGGTGATCATGCGCACGCGGTTGTGCATCCAGCCGATCCGCCAGAGCTGGCGCATGCCGGCGTCGACGATCGGGACGCCGGTGCGGCCGCGCTGCCAGGCGCGCAGGCCCGCCGGGTCGTGCCGCCACGGCATCCGCGCGAACTCCGGCCGCAGCGGCCGTTCCGGCAGGGTCGGATGGTGCCAGAGCAGGTCGGCCGAGAACTCGCGCCACAGCAACTCGTTGATCCAGCTCGCGGTGCCGGCGGCTTCGGGCGCCGCCGCGCGCGCCGCGTGCCAGGCCTGGGCGGGCGAGATCTCGCCCCAGTGCAGCCGTGGCGACAGCATGGCGGTGCCGTCGATGCCGGGGCTGTTGCGGCTGTCGTCGTAGCCGGGAAGCGCGTCGTGGGCGAAGTGGCGCATCCGCGCCATCGCCTCGCGCTCGCCGGGTTTCCAGGTGGCGCGGAAGTCGGCCGCCCAGTCGGGGCGGCTCGGCAGCAGGCCCCAGGACTCGAGCGGCTCGGACGCCGCGGTCGCGGCGCGGATGCGCTCGGGCGCGGGGAGTGCGGGCGGCGGTTCGCCCTGCGCCAGGCAGGCGCGCGAGAACGGGGTGAACACGCCGTAGCCGCCGCCGGTCTTGGTGCGCACGCTGCCCGGCTCGTACAGCGTGATGGTGCGCGCGAGGTGCAGCGGCGCGCCGACCGAAAGCCCGTCGAGCAGCCGCCGGGCCCATGGCTCGACCGGGTGGCCGGCATGGATCGCCACCGCACCGGTCTCGGCCACCAGCCCCGCCAGCACCTCGGCGACGCGGCCTTGGCGCAGCACCAGGCCGGCGCCGGC
>CAXTVL010000170.1:5193-6203 GCA_964247515.1 uncultured Acetobacteraceae bacterium
CGGCCGCGCGCAGGTCGGCATCGAGCGCCGCCAGAGATCCGTGCAGCCACCACAGCGAGGCCGCGCCAGCCGCCCAGTCGCCCGGCGACTCACGGTCGAGCACGAACAACGGCAGCACCGGGCGGCCGCTGGCGATCGCGGCGGCCAGGGCCGGGTTGTCGTGGAGCCGCAGTTCGCGGCGCAGCCACAGGATCACCGGGCGGTCGTCGGATTCACCCATAAAGGCGGACATGCAACATTCGTGACATATAGGATCCGAATCCGTTCTGGCAGGCTTACGCGGTTGCCGCCTGCTGCAATGGGAAGCTGAACAGCCGGTCGCGGCCGAGCAGGAACAGTCGTCCGCCCCGAGGAAACAACCGAGCGATGGCCGGGTTTCGCACGTCGAGGCCGCCGGTATAGGCGCCGAGCGCCGGCAGCATCAGCCGCAGGGGGTCGGCCACGAAGCATGGCCGGCTCACCGTGGCGCCGCGCACCGCTACCAGCGCCTTCGGGTGGTGGTGCCCGCACAGCTCCAGCGCGTGCCGCTCGGTGCCGCTGGCCTGGTGGCGGAACACCAATGGTCCGACCTGCCACTCCGGCGCCGCGATGCCGCCCAGCGTGTCCGGCGGCACCGGGTCGTGGTTGCCGAGCACCCAGACGAACGAGGCCTGCGCCGCCATGGCGCGCAATCGGGCCGCGTCGTGCGGCTGCAATCGCAGGCTGGCGTGGCGGTCGTGGAAACTGTCGCCCAGCGCCACCACCACGAGCGGCGAGTAGCGCCGCAACAACACCGCCAGCCGGTCAAGTGTGACACGGGTGTCCCACGGCGGCAGCAAGCTGCCATGCCGGGCGGCGGACGATGCCTTCTCGAAATGCAAATCGGCCACCGCCAGCAGGCGCCGCGCCGGCCAGAACACGGCGCCCGACGGGTCGAGCAGCAGCCGCTCGCCGGCGGCGTGCAGCGGTGCCGGGGTCATCCGACGCGCCGCCCGAGGCCGCCGCCGCGCCCGGCGCGGGGGGCGGTCCGC
>CAXTVL010000171.1:0-6178 GCA_964247515.1 uncultured Acetobacteraceae bacterium
TCATGACGGTCAGGGCATCCGGACGGAACTTGATGCCGGCGTCGTCGCGTTCGAAGATTCCGATGGCCGCTTCTCTGGTGCGGTTGCTTTCCGGGCTGTGGACTCGGCTGAAGCAGGACACGAGGGATGACAGTGGCAGCGAAGTCCAGCGAGTCGCCCGCGGTATAGGCGAAGCCATTGTCAGTCAGCCACGGGACGGGATAGGGCGTGCAGGGCGGCAAGGCGTTGCTCGACCGCCCAGGCTCTCACGGTTACGCCAGGTGTCCGGTCGAAATGGGAGCTGCTCCAGGCAACGACCACCGACGGGGGCAGTTGCATTTATAGTGCATAATTGCTTGCGCAACGGTACGCCGTGCAATTTAACGGTCGATTCTTGTCGCATGCAGCCAATCAAGAGCGACAGTCGCACACTTCGCCAGTGATTTCCGCTGAGTTGTCAGGCCATCGGCGAGGTGTCAGGCTCGGACGCTTACTATTTCGCCGAGGCCAAAGCGATTGCGCGCACGCCGTGTCCGCGAAACGCGATTGCACGACAACCCGTGCGTCATTACGACAGACTCTTGAGCAACGCGGCGGGTGAACCGATGCTGTGTGACAGGCAACAAATTCGCCAATCGTCCCGCTGCGCCGCACGCTCCTGCGGGTTCGAGCGACCCCGGCAAATCGATGAATGGTCAACTCCCTCTCGGGAATGGCGTCACGCCGTCCGCCCCGTGAGACGTCCGGGATCGTTGTGTTGCTGACCACACTGGCCGAAGCGGCCGTACCGGTCTGTTTCTGCGTCATGGTCGGCTGGGTGGCCGCCCGGTTGTCCATCCTAGATGCCAAGCAGATCAGGCCGATCTCGATTTTCGTCGTGACGTTCGGTCTGCCGGCGGCGTTGTTCATCGGAACTTTCAAGTTCAGCGTCGGCGAACTGGCCCAGTGGCAAAACTTGGTGGTGCTGCTGATTTCCATGACTGCCGTGTGGGTCATGGCCTTCCTGGTCGGCCGCCTCGTGTTCCGGACGCCGGCGTCGGAGGCGTCGATCCTGGCGCTGAACTGCAGCTTCCCGGACATGGCGTATCTGGGTATTCCCCTGATGACGGCGCTGTTCTCGACGACTGGCCTGCTGCCTGTGGTCTTGGGCAATCTCGTCTCGAGCTTCGTGCTCATCCCGCTCACGGTCGTGTTCCTGCATCGGCAAGCGGCGCGCGACACCAAGGGCAGCGCCACGTTGGCCAAGGATCTGGAGCACATGATCCTGCAGCCGCTGGTTTGGGCGCCGCTCCTGGCCGTTGGCATGGTCCTGGCCGGGGTCGGCTTGCCGGCACTCTTGGGCAAATCGGTCGGGCTGTTCGGCCAGGCATCCAGCGGCACCGCGCTGTTCGCGCTGGGAGTCCTGCTGTACAGCATGCCGTTCAAGTCGACCCGCGAGGTTTGGACGGTCCTAGTCCTGAAAAACTTCGCCGAACCCGCCTTGGCCGCCGTCCTCGCCGTGTCGTTCGGGCTGCACGGACCGGTCGCGCAAGGTCTGCTGATCGTCGTCGCCTGTCCGTGCGCCACAGCGAGTGCGATGTTCTCCTCCAGTTACGGCATCGCGCAGGAGGCGACGGCGGCCTCGGTGGTCGTGAGCACGGCGGGCAGCCTGCTGACGCTCTCCGGATGGGTCGTGTTGAGCAAGGTCCTGGTCGGGTCGTGAGTCATCCGCCCGCGGTGGCGCGGCCCGTCGGTGCGGCAGGTGGTTGCCGTCGGACGGCGTGGGCGATCCCGTTGCTGCTGCTGTGCGTCGGGGCGGGCGGGGCCCACGCCGATACCGGCCCACAGGTTCGAACCGGCTGGCTCGACCAGCCGTTCGTGACCGGCACTTGGGGCGGGATGCGCAAGAAGCTCGGCGACCAGGGCATCGTGCTCCATGCCGGCTACCTCAGCGAGATGGCCGGCAACCCGGTCGGCGGCAAGTCCCAGGGTTTCGCCTACGCGCATCAGGTCGAACTCGGGGCGGAGGTCGATTTCCGCAAACTCACCGGGAGCGATCTCGGAACACTCTCGATCTCGTTCACCGAACGTGCCGGTGACAGCCTCTCGGCCAAGCGTATTGGCGATGTCGAGGAGGTCCAGGAGGTCTTCGGGTCGGGCGAGACGGTGCGCCTGTCGCGGTTCACGGTGCGGCGGCCATTCGGCCGACGGATCGAGGCCGGAATCGGCTACAACAACACGGAGGAGGATTTCGCGGCGTCGTCCCTCTACTGGGGCAAGGCGCTCTACTGCTTTTATCAAAGCCTGGCGTTCTGCGGCAAGCCGCCGACGCTCGGCCAGAACTCGGGCTACACCTTCATCCCGCGGGCGGTGCCATCGGGATGGGTCAAGTTCTACCCGACCGACGACCGTTCGGTCGTGGTGGCGCTTGGCGCCTATGCGGTCGATCCCACGATCCCCAACGCGCATAATGGCTTCAAGGTCGACCTGCATGACGACACCGGCGCGCTGCTGCCGATCGAGATCGGCTACCATCGCGGCCAATCCGACGAGCAGGGCGCGTTTCCCGGCACCTACCGTGCCGGCGCCTATTACGACACCTCGACCGTCCGCGACGTCACGACCCAGGTGCCCGGCCGCATCCCGTCGGACGTGGGACTCAACAGTCTTTCCAGCCGCGTCAGGAGCGGCCGCTACGGCGGCTGGCTGCTGGCCGACCAGATGGTCGAGCGCGACGCGACCGATCCCAAGCGCGGTGTGGTGGTGTTCGCCATGTTCACCTACGGCGACCAGCGGACCGCTCTGCTGCCGTATTACGGAGCCGTCGGGCTGGCCCGCAAGGGCAGCTTCGCGGACCGTCCCGACGATATCCTGGCGGCCGGCTTGTTCGTCGCGGCGTTCAACTCCCGGCTCGCCCGCTACGAGGGATTGCTGGCCAAGAGCGGCTTGGCGGTCCCCCGCCAGGCGCAGGAGATCGGCCTCGAAGTGAACTACGCCGTGCAGGAGGGCTGGCTGACAATGCGACCCGGCATTCAGTACAAATGGCACCCGTCGGGCCAGAACGAGATCCGCAACGCCCTGGTGCTGGACCTGCAAACCACGATCAACTTCTGACAGGGAGACGAGCGCCAAATGCATGGTCGCAACACGCAAGACCGGCCGATCCGGTCGCGCGGCGGCGGGATGGCGAGCGGCGCCGTGGCATTGGCCTCGAGCGCCATGTTGACGGCCTGCTCGGTGTTCGGCGTGCGCACGGTGGAGGAGCCACCATACCGCAGTCTGGCACGGGTGGGGGCGGTCGAGATCCGCGGCTACGGGCCTCGCCTGGCGGCCGAAACCGTGGTGGGGGGGGCCCCCCTAGCCCCCCCCCGCCACCGGTTTTGCCGCCGTGGCGCGGTTATTTTAGGGGCCCACCCCCACCCCCCCCGCGCCCGGGTCGCGCGGACGTTCCAGAACATTCCCGCCAGCCAGGCGTCGGCGACCATCCCGATGACCGCCCCGGTGGCGCAGGCGCCGGACCCGAGCGGCGCCTGGCGCATCAGGTTCTTCATGCCGGCCGGCTCCACCAGCGCCAGCCTGCCGGAGCCGCTCAACCACGACGTGCGGATCGTGACCGTCCCCGGCGAGACGGTTGCCGTGCTGCGCTACTCCGGAGTGGCGACGAAGGGCGCCGTGCAGGAGGCCAACCGCCGCCTGTTGCGGACCCTCTCCGGTAGCGCCTGGCAAGCGGAGGGCACGCCGGTCGCCTGGTTCTACGATCCGCCCTGGACGCTTCCGCCGCTGCGCCGCAACGAGGCGGCGGTCATGGTCAGCCAGCGCGCGGGCGGCGGGTAGCGGTGCCGATGGTCAACCTTCCGCGAGCCAAAAACCAGCGAGCTAGACTGGGGCTTTAAGCTGCTCTGATAGGAGAGTTCCGTGTTCGTGCATCCCGTCTATCTGCTTGCGTTGGCGACGTTCGTGCTCGTGGCCGGGTTCCTGGTCTGGAACCTGGTTTCGGTGCGTCGGAACCAGAAGACCGGCGGCAAGACGTCGGGGCTCGGCGGCCCCAACGACCCGCTCGCCTGAGACCCATCCCGTCGGTCGGCGTTCCGCAGACACGGCATTCGCCCCTGGCGCATCCGACCCTGGCATCACGCGAACACGTCGCCGGGGCAGTCGGCCCGCAGGCTGGCGCCCAATTCCTCGCCGATCGCCAGCGCGTCCGACGCCGGGCCGGACAGCCGGCGCCTAAGCAAGAACGAGCCGTCCTCGCGCGCCACCAGCCCGGTCAAGGTGAGGCTGCCATCGTCCCACACCCGGGCATAACCGCCGATCGGCGTGCGGCAGGAGCCGTCCAAGACCGCCAGCATCCCCCGCTCCGCCGCGGCCACGGCGCGCGCCTCCGGGTCCTCGATCGCCGCCAGCAATTGCCGTAGCTCGGTGTCGCCGGCGCGCACGGTGACGCCGACGATGCCCTGGCCGGCGGCCGGCACCATCAACTCCGGGTCGAGCACCACCGAGGCTTCGGGGGCAAGGCCCAGGCGGCGCATCCCGGCCAGCGCCAGCAGGCTCGCGTCGCACACTCCGGCGCGCACCTTGTTCAGCCGCGACAGCACGTTGCCGCGCAGCAGCGTCACCCGCAAATCGGGCCGCGCGTGCAGCAACTGCGACTGGCGGCGCACCGAGGAGGTGCCGATCACCGCTCCGGGCGGCAGCGACGCGTAAGGGTCGCATGGGTCGGGCTCCGGGCAGTCCTGGCCCAAGATCAGCGCGTCGCGCGCGTCCTCGCGCGTCAGCACGCAACCGATCACGACGCCGTCCGGCAGCACGGTGTCGAGGTCCTTCAGGCTATGCACAGCAAGGTCGATCCGGCGGTCGAGCAGGGCCTCGTGAATCTCCTTGGCGAACAATCCCTTGCCACCGATCTCGGCCAGCCTGCGGTCCTGCACGCGGTCGCCGGTGGTGCTGATGGCGTGTTCCTGGAACGCCTCCATGCCGCGCAGCACGGGACAGAACCGGGTGAGCAGGTGCAGGAAGGCCCGGGTCTGCGCCAACGCCAACGGGGAGGCGCGGGTGCCGACCCGCAACGGCAACGGGCGGTGGTGGCGTGCCACCACAGGCGCGGCTGGCGGGGCTACAAGGTGGACGGCAACGCTTGAATCCAAGGCCCGATCCTCTCCGTCAGATTTTTCCTGGCACCGCGACACGCCCGAATGGCTGGTTCAGGCGGACGACGGTGCGGTTGAGCACGGCCGCGAACGACACCCAGAGCAGGTATGGCACCAGCGCCAGGCTGCCCCGCGCCGAGAGCGGCGCCAGTCCCACGATCAGCGCCAAGATCGACAACCACAGCGCCACGACCTCGATCAGCGCCCAGTCGGGTCGCTGCAGCTTGAAGAAGAACAGGCTCCAGAGCACGTTCAGCACGCCGTTGATCGCGAACAGGCCCACCACCCAGGCGTGTTCGGCGTGGCTCGACGCGGCGTCCCAGGATTTCACGGCGGCGAAGGTGGCGAGGGCGAAGATCGTCGTCCAGGCCGGCGCGAACAGCCAGCCGGGCGGCTGCCAGCTCGGCTTGCGCAGCCGCTCGTACCAGGGGCCGATCTCGGTCAACGCCCCGCCGACGCCCAGGATCACGACGGCCGCGAGCCCGGCCACCGCGTATTCGACCGTCTCGGGTTGCCGCCACCAACTCACGTCGGCGCCAGCCCAACCAGGTGTGCCAGATCCTTGAAGAAGATGCGCAGCTGCGCCGCCGGCTTCTTGCGGGTCAGTCGCTTGTTCATGTAGCTGTCCCAGGTCATCTGCTGCACGTCGCGGTCGCGGCAGATCGAGACGAAGCGCTCGCGGCGGCGGTCGTTCGAATACCAGAACCACTGCATCGCGCCCAACACCATGAACACCGTGCCGTGCGCCCGCATGAAGCGCTTGCGGGCGGCACGCAACGCGCGAGCATCGCCGGTGCGCAGCGCGCTGTCCGCCGCCTCACCCGCCAGCCGGCCGCCGACCATGGCGTAGTACAGGCCCTCGCCCGAGGCCGGCGCCACGACGCCGGCGGCGTCGCCCGCCAGCAGCACGTCGCGCCCGTTGTCCCAGCGGCGCAGCGGCTTCAGCGGGATCGGAGCGCCCTCGCGGCGGATGGTCTGCTGCGCGTCGAGGCCCGTCGTCGCGCGCAGCGCGCCCACCGCGCCCCGCAGCGAGCAACCCTTGCGCGCCGAGCCGGGGCCGATGCTGGTGGTGT
>CAXTVL010000172.1:0-6172 GCA_964247515.1 uncultured Acetobacteraceae bacterium
CGTGCCCTGGAACAGCGACCAGGAGCCGGTGGTGAAGTCCGCGAGCCGGGTGCCGACCGCGAGCACGAGGTCGGCGTCGCGCGCCAGGGCGTTGGCGGCCTCGGTGCCGGTGACGCCGACGGCGCCCATGCTCAGCTCGTCGTCACAGGACAGCGCCGACTTGCCGGCCTGGGTCTCGCAGGCGGGCACGCCGTGGTCGGCGCAGAAGCGTCGCAGCGCCGCCTCGGCCTCGCCGTACAGCACGCCGCCGCCGCCCACCGCCAGCGGCCGTTCGGCGCGGCGCAGTGACGCGGCGGCCTGATGCAGCTCGCGCGGGTCGGGCGGCGGACGGCGCGGCGTCCAGACCCGGCGCTCGAACAGGCTCTCCGGGTAGTCGTACGCCTCGGCCTGCACGTCCTGGCACAGCGCCAGCGTCACCGGGCCGCACTCGGCGGGATCGGTCAGCACCGCCATCGCGCGGGCGAACGCGGCGATGAGCTGCTCCGGTCGGGCGATGCGGTCGAAGTAGCGGCTGACCGGGCGCAGGCAGTCGTTGGCGCTGACGGTGCCGTCGGCGAACGCCTCGACCTGCTGCAGCACCGGGTCCGGCCCGCGCCCGGCGAACACGTCGCCCGGCAGCAGCAGCACCGGCAGGCGGTTGACGTGGGCCAATGCGGCCGCCGTGACCAGGTTGGTGGCGCCCGGCCCGATCGAGGTGGTGGCCGCCATCATCCGCCGCCGGCGCGACGCCTTGGCGAACGCCACCGCCGCGTGCGCCATCGCCTGCTCGTTGTGCGCGCGCAGGGTCGGCAGGACATCGCGCGCGTGGTACAGCGCCTCGCCCATGCCGGCGACGTTGCCGTGGCCGAAGATCGCCCAGACACCCGCGAACAGCGGCAGCTCCGTGCCGTCGATCTCGGTGTATTGCGCCGCCATGGCGCGCACCAGGGCTTGCGCCATCGTCAACCGGACGGCGCTCATGCCGCGATCCCCTCGCGCGCCGACCGCCAGGCGCTGACCAGGTGGGCGAACCGCTCCGCCATCGCCGTCACCGCCTGCGCGTCGTCCAGGCGCCCAGCCAACCAGTCCCGCGCCGGCTGCGCGAAGATGGTGCGCCCGACCGCGAAGCCGCGCACCGACCGCTCGCGTGCGGCGAGGGCGAAGCCGCGCGCCAGCTCGTCGGCCGGCGCTTCCAGCCCGAGCATGACGACGCCGCGGCAGAACGGGTCGCCGGCGCGCACCGCGTCGCCGATCGCCGCCCAGGCGGCGGCGCTGGCCTGCGGCTCCAGCTTCCACCAGTCGGGCTTGATGCCGAGCGCGTACAGCCGCGCCAGCACCCGCGCCACGGTGTCATCGGCCAGCGCGCCGTGCTTGCCCGCGACGATCTCGACCAGCAGTTCGCGGCCGACCGTGCGGGTCGCGTCGAACAGCCGCAGCAGCTCGCGCTCCTGGCGCTGGCGCAACTCCTCCGGGTCGCCCGGGTGGTAGAAGCACAGGCACTTCACGACCTGCGTGACCGGCCACTCGACCAGGTGCGCGCCCAGGCTGTCGGTGACGTCGAACTCCAGCGGCCGGCTGCCCGGCCGCTCGACCGGGCGCGCGATCCACAAACCCTCCGCCGCGAACAGCGCCTCGCGCCCGTAAGTGCCGTCGAGCAACATGCCGAAGCCGGGGCGCCCGTCGGCCACGCGTTGCGCCGCCTGGACCGCCAGCAGCTTGAACGCGGCGATCCGCTCCGGCGCCGCGCCCATCGCCTCGAACTGCGCGCGATGGTCGATCGCCAGCGCCATGACCGTTTCGGGCGCGGGCCGGCGCGTGGTCGCCCAATGCACGTGGTTGAGCGCCACGTCGCGGCGCAGCGCGCGCTCGCGGCTGCCGTGCCGCAGGAAGTGTTGCAGCTCGGTCCAGGTCGGGCTCTCCGGCGAGCACAGCAGGCGCGACACCGCGAACGCGCCGCACGCGTTGGCCCATGTGGCGCAAGTCGCCAACGGCTCGTGGCGCAGCCAGCCGCGCAGGAAGCCGGACATGAAGGCGTCGCCCGCCCCCAGCACGTTGTAGACCTCGACCGGAAAGCCGGGGCCGCGAATGCCGTCGTCCAGCGCGTCCGGGATCGCGTCCGGGAACACCACGCAGCCCATCGGGCCACGCTTGCAGACGATGGTGGCGGCCGAGACGGCACGGATGGCGCGGATCGCCGCCAGCGTGTCCTCCGAGCCGCCGGCGATGTGCAGCTCCTCCTCGGTGCCGACGATCAGGTCGCAGGCAGGCAGCACCGGGCGCAGCAGGTCCGTCACCGCATCGGCGCGCACGTAGCGGCTCTCACCCGCGCCATGGCCGGCGAGACCCCACAAATTCGGCCGGTAGTCGACGTCGAACACGATGCGGCTGCCGTTTTGCTTCGCCAGCGCGATGGCGCGGTGCTGCGCCGCCGCGGCCGCCGGGCGCGCGAAATGCGTGCCGGTGACGAGCACGGCGTCGGCACGGGCGATGAACGCCGGGTCGATGTCGCCCTCGTCGAGCGCCGCGTCGGCGCAGTTGTCGCGGTAGAAGATCAGCGGGAAGCTGTGCTCGTCGCGCACGCCGAGCAGCACCAGCGCCGTCAGCCGCGCCGGGTCGGTGTGGACGCCCTCGGTCGCCACCCCTTCGCGCGCCAGTTGCTCGCGGATGAAGCGCCCCATGTGCTCGTCGCCCACCCGCGTGACGACGCCCGAGCGCAGGCCCAGGCGTGCCGTGCCGATGGCGATGTTGGTGGGGCAGCCACCGACCGCCTTGGAGAAGCTGGCCATGTCCTCCAGCCGCCCGCCAACCTGCTGGCCATACAGGTCGACCGACGAGCGCCCGATCGAGACGACGTCGAGCCGGGCAGCGTCCATGGCGTATTCCTCGTGACGGCGTGTTGGAGCGAATAGAGCATACGCTCCATCACACCGTCAAATGGAATGCCTTATCCAACGCCGGTCAGCAGCCGTTCCACCCGGCGCGCGAACGCCGCCGGGTCCTTCGGCGGCTCGCCGTCCTGCACCCGCGCGAGGTCGAGCAGCATCCCGGCCTGCTCGGTCACGTCGCCAGCCGCAGCGACCTGCGCCCGCAGCGTCGCCATCAGCGGGTGGCGCGGGTTGATCTCCAGCACCGGGGCCGCCTCGAAGCCGCCACGGCCGGAGCGTTTCAGCAGCCGCTGCATCTGCAGGTCGGGGCCGGCGCCGGCCGCCAGCACCACGGCGCTGTCGACCAGACGGTCGGTCGCGCGTACGTCCGACACCGCCTCGCCCAGCGCCGCCTTCAGCGCCGCGACCAGCTCGGCGGCGTCGGGCGCCTCGCCCTCGGGCGCGCCCTCGGCGGCGATCTTCGACAAGTCCTCGGCGCCCTGGGTCACGCTGCGCAGCTTCTTGCCCTCGAACGCGTCGAGCCGTTCCGGCCAGAAGCTGTCGATCGGGTCGTCCAGCAGCAGGACCTCGACGCCGCGCGCCCGGAACCCCTCCAACTGCGCCGAGCGGCCCAGCGCGTCGGCGTTCTCGCCGGCCAGGAAGTAGATCGCCTCCTGCCCCTCCTTCATCCGCGCCACGTACTCCGGCAGCGAGGTCAGGCCGTCCACGGCGGACGAGCGCATCCGCAGCAGCGGCCCGAGTTCGCCACGATGTTCGCTGTCCTCCCAGACGCCCTCCTTCAGCACCGCGCCGAAATTGGTCCAGAACGGCTTGTAGCGCTCGGCATCCTTGGCCGCGGCCTTGAGTTCGGTCAGCACCCGGTTGGTGACGGCCTTGCGGATGCGCGCCAGCACCGGCGTGGTCTGCAACATCTCGCGGCTGACGTTGAGCGGCAGGTCCTCGGTGTCGACCACGCCCTGCACGAAGCGCAGCCAGGGCGGCAGCAGGCCCGCGTCGTCGGTGATGAACATGCGCCGCACGTGCAGCCGCACCTTGGACACGCGCTCGTCCTCGACCGGCATGAACGGCTTGCTGTCCGGGATGAACAGCAGCGCCGAGAACTCCATCGCCCCCTCGGCGCGCCAGTGCAGCGTCGCCCACGGCTTGCCGAAGAAATTGCCGAGGTGGCGGTAGAAGCCCTCGTAATCCTCCTCGCTCACCTCGCTCTTGGCCTTGCGCCACAGCGCGGTGCCCTCGTTGGCGGCCTCGTCCTTGCCGTCGCGGGCGATGGTGATCGGCAGGGTGATGTGATCGGCCCATTTGCGCACCACGGTCTCGATCCGCGCCGGCTCCAGGTACTCGCCCGCGTCGGCCTTCATGTGCAGCACGATGGTGGTGCCGGCCGCCTCGCGCGCGGCGGGCGCCATGGTGAACTCGCCGCGTCCCTCGCTGGCCCAGGTCCAGGCCTCGTCCGTCCCGGCCTTGCGCGACGTCACCTCGACCCGGTCGGCCACCATGAAGGCGGCGTAGAAGCCGACGCCGAACTGGCCGATCAGGCTCGGCCGGTCCTCCGGCTTGGCGGCGTCCAGCGTCTGCCCGAAGGCGCGGGTGCCGGAGCGGGCGATGGTGCCGAGGTTCTGCACCATATCGTCGTGGCTCATGCCGATGCCGTCGTCGAGGATGCCGAGCGTGCGCGCCGCCTGGTCCGGCAGGATGCGCACCTTCGCGTCCGGCGGCAGCGCCAGGGCCGGGTTGGTCAGGCTCTCGAAGCGGCGGCGGTCGGTGGCGTCGGCGGCGTTGGCGACCAGCTCGCGCAGGAAGATCTCGCGCTCCGAGTACAGCGAGTGCACCACGAGGTCGAGCAGCCGTCCCACCTCGGCGCCGAAATCGTGCTTCTCGACCGGCTGGGTCGTCTCCGACATTGTTAACTCCTGGTTATGGTGTTGCGGCGCGATATGCGCCGGGGCGTGGGTCGATTCAACGGCTCACGCCGCCACCCGCGCCGCGCCTCGCGCCACCTCCGCGTCGCGCACCGGCGGCAAGCCGAACATCCGGCCGTATTCGCGGGTGAATTGCGGCACGCTCTCGTAGCCGACCGCGAACGCCGCGCGGCTGGCGGAAGCGCCCTCCGCCAGCATCAGCCGGCGCGCCTCGATCAGCCGCAACTGCTTCTGGAACTGCCGCGGCGACAGCGAGGTCACGGCCCGGAAGTGCCGGTGGAACGAGGACGGGCTCATCCCGGCCACCGCCGCCAGGCGCTCGACCGGCAACGGCCGCGCGAACTCCTCGCGCAGCACCGCGACCGCGCGCGCCACCCGCCGCGCGTGCCCGTCCGGCCAGCCGAACCGGCGGATCGCCGCCCCGTGGCGGCCCGCCAGCAGCCAATAGTGCAGCTCGCGCAGCAACAGGCCCTGCAGCACCGGGTCGATCGCCGGGCGGTCGAGCAGCCGCATCAGCTTCAGCGCGACCTCGGCGACTTCGGCCTCGGTCGGCTCGACCCGAACCGCCGCGCCCGCGATGGCGCACCCGGCTCGCATCTGCACCGCTAGCTCCGCGACGACGACGGGGTCCAGTTCCAGCACCAGTGACAAATACGGCGCGGCGCGGCTTGCGTGGGTGATCTGGCTCACGGTCGGCACGTCCGCCGTGATCAGCAGCGATTGGCCGGCGGCGAAGGCGAACGCCTGCGTCCCCATCGCGACCCGCTTGCCGCCCTGCAGCACGAGGCAGGCCAGCGGCCGGGAGATCGCGTGCTCCAGCCCGCTCGGCGCGGTGGCGCGGACCGTGGCGACGCCCGGGATCGGGGTCGGCGCCATGCCGCCCGGGCCGGCATGGGCCTGCGTGTGGCGGCGGACCGCGTCGAGCAACGTGTTCGTCATGCCGCCATCCTAGCCGCCCAGCGCCCGCGGCGCACGCCGTCTTGGCAGGATCGGGCAAGCAACGGCGAGGTTCCGGCAAGGCGGTCCGACGCTCGCGTCCAACCTGCGAGCGGTCACACCACGGGAGTTCGGCCATGACCAAGATCGCGCTCGTCACCGGCGCCAGCCGCGGCCTCGGCCGCAGCACAGCGCTCAGCATCGCGCGCGCCGGTGGCGACGTCGTGCTCACCTATCGCAGCGGGGCCGAGCGCGCGCAGGCGGCGGTCGCCGAGATCGCCGCCATGGGCCGCAAGGCGGTCGCCTTGCCGCTCGACACCGGCGACGTCGCGGGCTTCGCGCCGTTCGTCGAGCGGCTGCGCGCGGCGTTGCCCGAGCCCGGGCGGCGCCCGCCCTTCGCCCATCGGGTGAACCACGCCGGCCCCGGCCCCTACGCCCCCTTCGCCCCCCCCC
>CAXTVL010000173.1:0-6127 GCA_964247515.1 uncultured Acetobacteraceae bacterium
AAGGCGCCGGTGCAGATCGAGGCGATCCGCGCGCCGCGGCCGGCGGCGGCGCGGCTCGCGGCCACCACCGCATCGGGGATCGCCATGGCCGGGTCGGCGATGCCGGGCAGCACCACCGTCTGCGCCCGGGCCAGCTCTCCCAGGTCGCACGGCACGCGCAGGTCGAACGCTCCCGCCTTGATCGCCGCCGTCTCGCCGCAGACCCGGACGCGGTACGGCTCGGCCACGCCGGGCACGCTCACGCGGCCGAACACTTCGCTGGGCAACGCGAGCTCGAACGGCAGCACGCCGTCCATGGCGACGACCGCGATCATGTGCATGGCGGCTTCCTATCACCGGCCGACCATCTTGCCGGCCGCGAGGCCCTGGGTTACTGCGTGACGCAACACAAAGCAAAACGAGGGAAACGCCAATGAGGTTCGCACTCGCAACGACGGCGGCGCTGCTCATGCTCGCCTCGGCCGGCACGGCGCAGGCGGCCGGCAAGCACTACGCCATCGCGCTGATCCCCGGGCTCACCACCGACGCGTTCTACATCACCATGCGCAAGGGCGCGCAGGCCGCCGCCGACGCGGTCGGCGACACGCTGACCTTCCAAGGTGCCCCCGACTTCAACGCGGTGACGCAGGTGCCGGTGCTGGAGGCGGTGATCGCGCGCCATCCGGACGCCATCCTGATCGCGCCCACCGACAAGGTGCAGTTGATCGAGCCGCTGAAGCGCGCCCAGGCGGCCGGCATCAAGGTCGTCACCGTCGACACCTTCATCGGCACCGGCCACTACCAGACCGGCGCCGGCAACGCCGACTTCCCGCTGTCCTACGTGGCCTCGGACAATCTGATGGGCGGCCAGATCGCCGCCCGCTCGCTGGCGCGCGCGGTCGGCGACAAGGGCAAGGTCTACGTCTCCAACGTCAAGCCCGGCGTCTCCACCACCGACCAGCGCGAGGAGGGCTTCAAGGACGAGATGAAGCGGCATCCGGGCATCACGGTGCTCCAGACGCAGTTCAACGACGACGACGCCAACAAGGCCGCGAGCCAGTTGCAATCGGTCATGGCGCGCAACCCGGACCTGGTGGGGGTGTTCGGCGCCAACCTGTTCTCGGCGATCGGGGCGGCCAACGGCGTCAAGCAGGGCGGCGGCAGCGGCCGGGTCAAGGTGGTGGCGTTCGATGCGCCCACCACCATCGTGGGCCAGCTCAAGAGCGGCCTGATGGACTTGGCGATCGCCCAGCACCCGGCCGAGATCGGCTATTTCGGCGTGATCGCGGCGCACGCCGCCCTCGACGGCAACTCGATCCCGACCAGCATCGGCACCGGCTTCACGGTGCTCGACAAGACCAACGTGGACCAGCCGGAAGCCGCTCGCTTCATCTACTCGGACTGAGCGGGGTGTCGGCCGCCGCCACCACCACCACACCCGGCAGGCGCCGGGCGGCCTGGGTCGCCTCGTTCGCCGCGGCGCGCGCCTGGCTGTTCCTGGCGGTGCTGGTGATCGGCTTCGAGGCCTGGTCGCGCGCGAGCTTCGGCGCCACCTTTATCCTGAACGCCACCAACATCCGCTCCATCGCGGTGTTCGCGACCGCGCCGCTGCTGCTGGCGATCGGCCAGACCTTCGTCATCATCTCGGGCGGCATCGACCTCTCGGTGGGCTTCACCATGGGCCTGGCGGCGGTGGTCGCGAGCCAGGTCATCAACGCGACGGCGGTGCTCGGCTCGCTGGGTGCCCTGGTCGCGGGGGTCGTCGCGGCGGGGCTGGTGGCGATCGTGCCGGGCGTGGTCAACGGCCTGCTGATCGCGCGCCTGCGGGTGCCGCCGTTCATCGGCACGCTGGGTATGTATGGGGTGGCGCGCGGCGTCGCCTACCTGGTCGCCGGCGGCACCACGGTGCCGGTCGACAACAACATCCTGAGCTTCCTCGGCAACGGCGCGATCGGCCCGGTCCCGGTGGTCGTGATCGTCACCGCGATCGCCATGGCGGGCCTGCACTATTTGCTGTCGCAGACCAAGTTCGGCCAGTACACCTACGCCATCGGCGGCAGCCGCCAGGCGTCGTTGCGCGCCGGCATCGACGTCGGCCGCGTCACGGTCTGGCTCTACATCCTCTCCGCGCTGTGCGCGGCCTTGGGCGGCGTGCTCTACGCCGGGCGGTTCTCGGCGGGCGCGGCGCAGGCCGGCGAGCCGCTGCTGCTCGACAGCATCGCCGCGGTGGTGATCGGCGGCGCCAGCCTGTTCGGCGGCTCCGGCACGCTGGTGGGCACGCTGATCGGCGCGTTGATCGTGGCGGTGATCCAGTACGGCCTGGTGTTCATCAACGTCGAGCCGTTCTGGCAGTTCGTGGCCGTGGGCGTGGTCATCATCATCTCGGTGCTGGTCGACCAGAGCCAGCGCAAGTCCGGCGGGGGCCGCGTCGATGAGTGAGCCGCTGCTGGAGGCGCGCCACATCTTCAAGCGCTTCGGCGGCGTGCACGCGCTGGAGGACGTGTCGTTCCACGTGGACGCGGGCGAGGTGGTGTCGCTGGCCGGCGACAACGGGGCCGGCAAGTCGACGCTGATCAAGATCATCAGCGGCGTGTTCCAGCCGAGCGAGGGCGAGCTCTGGTTCGGCGGCGAGCGCGTGGTGTTCGACAACCCGCAGGACGCCCGCCGGCGCGGCATCGAGACGATCTACCAGGATCTCGCGCTGGCCGACAACCTCGACGTCGGCGCCAACATCTTCCTGGGCCGCGAGCCGATGCGCCGGGTGTTCGGGCTGCCGATGATCGACCGCAGGCGGATGCGCGAGGAGGCGGCGCAGGCGCTGGAGGCGCTCGACATCGGGCTGGAGCGGCTGGACCGCCCGGTGCGCGCCCTGTCCGGCGGGCAGCGGCAATGTGTGGCGATCGGGCGGGCGATCCATTGGAAGGCGCGCGTGCTCATCATGGACGAACCGACCGCGGCGCTGGGCGTGCCGGAACAGCGGCGGGTGATGAAGCTGATCCGCGGGCTGAAGGCGAGCGGGGTCGGCGTGATCTTCATCTCGCACAATCTGGCCGACATCTTCGACGTGACCGACCGCATCGTGGTGCTGCGCCGCGGCGTCAAGGCGGGCGAGCGGCCGACCGAGGGCGCCCAGGCCGACGAGATCGTGCGGATGATGGTGGGCGGCTAGGACCGAGACGGACCGTCGACCACCGCCGACGCCGCGCCGGCCGGGCCGGTGTGGCGGCGGAGCGCCGTGTCCATCGCCGCCGCCTGGGCGAGGGTGCGGTCGGTACATGCCACGCCCTTGGTGACGGTCGCCTCATGGTGCGGTCATTGTGGGTAGGGCGGCGAAGGGCCGGCGCTCGGGTCGCGCAGCCAGGCGATCTTGGCATCGACGAACGAGACCAGCTTTTCCAGCTCGGCGATCCTTGCCGTGAGATGATCGCGTTGCTCCGCCAGGAAGGCGATCACCACATCGTCTTCCTGTCCGTCGAAAGCTCGTTTGTTGATGAACGCGCCGATCTCCTTGAGTGACAAGCCCAGCGCCTGCCCGGCCCGGATGATGCGGGCCTTCTCGAGATCCAGCGCCGAGAAGATCCGGTAGGGGCGCGACCCTCCCTTCGTCCCGAGCTCCGGATGCAGCAATCCCTGGCGGACGTAGAGCCGCACCGCATCGACCGACAGCTTACTCCCCCGGGCAAAGGCGGCGATCATCATGGCGTATGTTACCCATTGACTATGGACCATGGACCGCAGTTACACCGCGCAGCCGGGAGCGACAACGGCCTCGGCCGTCAGCCGCTCGCGTCCGGCCTTCCGACATTGGAGATCGTCATGTCCGATACTGAACCCGTCGAGAGCTTCCCTGCCATGTTGCGTCGCGTGCTGGGCGATCGACTCAAACCCGAAGCCGAGACGTTTGTGGACATGTTCGCCGAGGATGGCGTCTTCGAATACCCGTTCGCGCCGCCCGGACTGCAGACGCCGATGCGGGGTCGGGCAGCCATCATCGCGAACTTCCAAAGACTGCGGAAGCTCCTGCGGATCGACTCGGTCGCCGACGTCGCCGAGATCGCGGTCAGCGATCCGGACACGGTCGTGCTCGAGTTCTCCGGGCGCGGCGAGGGCGTGATCACGAAGGAAGCCTACGTCCAGCGCTACATCTCGGTGATCCGCCTGCGCGACGGCAGCATCGTCCATTACAAGGATTACTGGAACCCGATCGCCCTGCTCCGATCGGTCAAGGGCGGCGAGGCGACGCAAGCCCTCGCGATGGACTAGGTGCCTGGTCTTATGTACATCGCGACCGAGCAGGTCCCAGGCGTCTATCACCGCCGTGTGGGCGACGTTCTGGTGACGGCGCTGTTCGACGGTCCCCTCATCATGCCACCCGAGGTCTGCATCGGGGCGACACCGGATGAGCAGGCGGCCATCAGTCGCGCGGCGGGGCTCCGGCCGCCGTTCGCTGGCGCGATCAACGGTTTCTTGGTGCAGTGGGCGGGCAGGACGGTGCTGATCGATGCCGGAGCCGGCCACACCATGGGCCCGGCGGCGGGAAGGCTCGTCGGCAATCTCGGCGCGGCGGGCGGCAGTCCGGACGAGGTGAGTGCCGTCCTCATGACGCACCTCCACCTCGACCATGCCGGCGGTCTGACCGACGCGGCCGGTGCGCCGAGATTCCCCGAGGCGGAGCTTTACCTGTCCGAAGCCGAGTTGGCGCATTGGGCGAGCGACGATGCCAAGGAGGCGGCACCCGCGGTGCTGAAGTCCAGCTTCGAGCTCGCCCGATGCCAAATCGCTCCCTATTCGACGCGGACGAGATGCTTCACGACCGGAGAGGTGTTTTCCGGTCTCCAGGCTGTGCCGTTACCTGGTCATACCCCGGGACATACCGGCTACCTGGTCGAGAGCGAGGGCGAAAAGCTGCTGATCTGGGGCGATGCGATGAGCGTGCCGGCGGTGCAAGCGCTCAGGCCGGACGTGTCCCTGATCTTCGATACCGACCCACAGCTTGGCGCCTCGATCCGGCGCGGCGTTCTGGAACGCGCCGTCACCGAAGACCTGCTTGTTGCCGGCGCGCACTTGCCCTTCCCCGGCTTCTCGCGGGTCGCCAGAGCAGGCGATGGTTTCGTGATGCAGCCGCAACCCTGGTCTCCGCTCGCATGAAGGCCGCAGGGCCAAGGGCGCGGCGCCTCGCGCGGTCTCGGAGCGTTCCGAGACGGCGGGCGAGCGACTGACCGAGGGCGCCCAGGCCGACGAGATCGTGCCGACGATGGTGGGCGGTTGGCTCGGCGTCGCGCGCTCACGTCGCCGGCGGCGGAGCCTTGGGCAGATGCGGCTTGAGGCTGCGGGCGAGCAGCCGGTCGAGCGTCCGGTCCGGGAGCAGCCTCGCGAGACGGACGACGACCGCCGCGTCGCGACCGACGGTGTAGCGCGTGCGCGGCCGCTCGCTGGTGATCGCGTGCGCGATAACCCGACCCGCCGCCTCGGCAGGCACTCCCCTGGCCGCCCGGGCCTGCGCGACGACCGAGTGCATGAGCGCGGCGTAGCGAGCGCGCTGCCCGGTCGTCATCGCGCCGGTGACGCGCTCGCCGATCCCAGCGACCCGCCCGAGCATCCCGGTCGCGACGGCGCCGGGCTCGATCACCACCACCGCCACCCCGAGCGGCCCGACCTCTCGGCGCAGCGCGTCGCTGACCGCTTCGAGGGCGAACTTCGCGGCGGCATAAGGGCCGTAGGTCGCCATCGCCACCTTGCCGCCGACGGAGGAGACGTTGACGACGCTCCCACGGCTGTCGATCAGCGCCGGCAACAGCGCCTGCGTCATCGCGACGTGGCCGAATAGGTTGACGTCGAACAGCCGGCGCCACTCGGCGAGCGGGAGCACTTCCACGGGCGCGTTGACCCCGACGCCCGCGTTGTTGACCAGGGCGCGCAGCGGGCGTCGTCCAGGATCGTCGGCGATGCGCCGCGCGAGTGCCGCGACCCCGGAATCGTCGGTGATGTCGAGCATGACCGGCTCGATGTTCGTGGCCCGCAGCGCGTCGGCGTCCGCGTCCCGGCGCACGCCGGCGAGGACGTGGAAGCCGCGCCCGGCCAGCGCGCGGGCGGTGGCGGCGCCGATGCCGGTCGAGGCGCCGGTCACGACGACGATCTCACGACCGGG
>CAXTVL010000174.1:0-6107 GCA_964247515.1 uncultured Acetobacteraceae bacterium
GGATCGCGACGCTGTTCGTGGGCGGCCCGCAGGGCGGGCGCTGGCAGATGCCGATGGCCCCCGAGGAGCTGCTGGAAGCCGGGCTGCTGATCTATTTCGGCTCGCTCGGGCTGGTTGGCTCGAACACCGAAACGTGATTGGCGCCTTGGCCGTCGCACGGCCACCTAAGTGAATGTGCTTAACATTAACTTAGGGGCTGCCATGATGTATGCGTCGAGGCTGGACGAGTTCGGCAAGCCGGCCTGGATCGCGGCGACCGTGCTCGCCTTCTGGGCGTTCTGGCCGTTGGGCCTCGCGGTGGTGCTGTACCTGGCGCTGAGCGGCCGGCTGCGCGAGTGGCGGATGGAGGCGCGTGGGCGCTGGTCCAACATGCAGGGCGGCAAGGGCCATTCCTGGCGCCGCGCCGCTCGCTCCAGCGGCAACCAGGCGTTCGACAACTACCGCCACGAGACCATCCAGCGGCTCGAGGACGAGCAGCGCGAATTCGCCGAGTACCTGGAGCGGCTGCGCCAGGCGCGCGACAAGGCGGAGTTCGACCAGTTCATGGCCGAGCGCCGCAAGCGCCCGGAGCCGGCCCAGGGCGCGGTGATGGCCTGATCCGACCGCGATGGCCGGGGGCGCGCCTCCGGCCATGACTTGACCTGTCGTTCCGGGTCACGAAGCCCCGGCCGCCAACAGGTCCAGCCCTGTCACTGCATCGGGGTCGCTGCATCGCGGTCACTGCATCGGGGTCACGGCATCGGGCACGACCTGCAGCGCGTGGCCGTCGGGATCGATCACCAGCTCGGTCTTGCCGCCGCGTGTGTCGCCCTCCAGCACCAGGCGGGTGGCGGCGATGTCGGGCGCGTCCAGCAGCATGGCGCGGCCGCGCGGCGCGCGGTACGCCAGCAGCTCGATATGCGGCGTGGAGGACTGCGCCGGATGCAGCGCCACCACCTCGACGCTCGCGTCCTGCAGCCCGTCCAGCCGATCCTGCTCCGGCCCGGTGTTGACCTGCCGGGCCGCCAGCGACACGCCCCATTGCCGGTAGAACGCAATGCTCAGTTCGGCATTGGCCACGCCGATGGCCGAGTGGTCGATACCGGCCGCCCTGGCCGGGCCGGGGAACTGGATCAGCTCCAGCGGATGCCCGTCCGGGTCGCGGAACTTGTAGGCGGCGGCGCCGCCCGACGCCGCCGGCAGCGTCTGCGGGCCACCCCGGGTGATCGCCGCGCAGCCGTGACGGCGCAGGCGCTCGAACGTGGTGGCGATATCGGGACCGACGATGGCGAAATGCTGGAACCAGTTGTCGGCGCTGGTGCTGTCGGCCGGGTAGGCCAGGCCGGCCGGTTCGCAGCGCGCCAGCTCGACCGACTGCCCACCCAGGCGCAGCGTGCGCGTGCGCACCCGTCGCACGCCCAGCAACCGAGCCAGCTCACTGTCGTCGCGCTGGCCGATTTTGCTGAAGCCGAGCGCCTCCACGTAGAACCGCTCCGTCACGTCGAGGTCGGCGACGTTCAAGCCGATCCGCAGGATGCGGCGCAACGTCATCTTCGGGGTCGCCTTCCGTGTGCCAGGCCATGACCGGACAGTGACCACAGCCGCCGCCTATGTCGAGGCCGCTTGGGCGGGCGGGACGCTGGTGCTACGACGCCGGCGCGGGCCGCCCGGCGCGCGGCCCGTCCGCTTCACCCTGGAGTGCCTGTCATGCTGGCCATCCTCGCAGCGTGGATCACCGCGGCGATCTCGGCCGGCGGCTATGCCGGCATCGCGCTGCTGATGGCGCTGGAATCCGCCTGCCTGCCGCTGCCCTCCGAGATCATCATGCCGTTCGCGGGCTACCTCGCCTCGACCGGCCGGTTCAGCCTGGCGCTTACCGCCCTTGCCGGCGCCATCGGCTGCAATCTCGGCTCGGCGGTCGCCTACTGGGTCGGCTCGCGCGGCGGCCGGCCGTGGATCGAGCGCTGGGGACCGCGGCTGCTGATCCAGCCGCGCGACCTGGCACGCGCCGACCGGTTCTTCGCGCGGTTCGGCCCGGTGGCGGTGCTGGTCGCCCGCCTGCTGCCGGTGGTGCGCACCTTCATCGCGCTTCCGGCCGGGATCGTGCGAATGCGCCTGCTGCCGTTCCACCTCTACACCTTCGCGGGCTCTTTCGTGTGGTGCTACGCGCTGGCGGCGATCGGCTTCCAACTGGGCGAGCGCTGGGACAGCGACCCGCGGCTGCGCGGCGTGCTGCACCAGTTCGACTTCGCGATCGTCCTGCTCGGCGCGGCGGCGGTGGCCTGGTTCGTGTGGACCCATGCCCGCCGGCGGCCCGGCTGACCGTCGTGGCTCAGGGCATGTGCCACTGCAACGGCAGCAGGTAGGGGAACCCGGTGGCGGGGTCGGTCTCGACCCGCATGATCGGCGCCATCCACTCGGCCCAGCGCCGGTTCACCGCGCTGGCGCCCAGCGCCGCGATGGTGGCGGCGAGGTCGTCGGTCTCGAAATGGCCGAACAGCGTCAGCCCGTGCTTGAAGATCGCGTAGTGCCGGATGCCGGCGGCGCGCAGGGCTTCGACCATCTCCGGCCAGATCTCGTCATGGCGGCGCTTGTACTCGGCCTCGTAGCCGGGCCGGATTTCCAGCACCCAGGCGTGTACCGTCACGGCGAGGCCCAGGCGCGCGCCGCGTCGCGCATCCGGATCGTCTCGGTCAGCACGTCGTCGTGCCGCGTGTCCATGTAGTCCTGATGGACATACTCCACGGCGAGGCTGCCGGCGTAGCCGCACGCGCGCAGCGTGCCGAGCAAGGCGGGGACGTTGATGGTCCCCTGGTCCGACTTGGCTTGCAGCACGCCCGGCCGCGCCTGGCGCAGATGCACGTGCGCGGCGTGCGGCGCCAGCGCGTCGATCTCGTCCTGCCGCCAGCCGAGGCAGGTGAAATGCGCGTAGTCGAGCGTGAGCCGCAGGCGGGGGACGGCTTCGAGCAGCGCCAGGGTTAGCGCCGGGCTTTCCAGGAACGAGTGGACGTGCGGCTCCACGGTGAGCGTGACGCCCGAGTCCGCCGCCAGCGGCAGCAGCCGGTTCAGCGCCCGCGCCGATTGCGCAAGGGCGGCGGCGCGGTCCTGGCCGGGGTTGCACACGCCGGGCAGCACGAACGCGGTCGGGATCGCCGCCGCCGCGCAAAACCGCATCGCCTGCGCGAAGTCTGCCAGGTTGCGGTCGAGCGAGGCCGGGTCGGCCAGGTTGCGATGGGCCAGCGTGTCGCCGAACAGGTGATAGAAGCTCGGTACCGCCGTGCCGAGCGCCCGCACCGCCCGTGCGGCTTCGAGCGGATCGGCCAGGATCGCCGCGCGGTCCAGCGCCGGGCCGTGGAAGTAGCCGAGATCAATGCCCTCGAAGCCCAGCGCGCCCGCGACCGCCGCCGCCTCCCGCAGCGTGCAGGCGGGCAGCGACCAGGAGGTGAGCGAGAGCCGCAATCAGGCCGCGGCGGCGTTGGCCACGTCCGGCTCGAACTTGCCCACGACCTCGGCGAACGGTGCCTTGCCCATGTCGATCGCGGAGGTGCCGCCGGCGAGCAGGATGGTGGTGTCGGTGATGCCGATGAAGCCGAGGATCTGCTTCATGTAGCCGCTGGCGAGGTTGTACTGCTCGGTCGGCGAGCCTGCGGTGTAGACGCCGCCGGAAGCGAGGATGACGGTCGCCTTCTTGCCCTTCACCATCCCCTCGTAGGTCGGCGTCACGGTCACGCCGACGCGCACCACATGGTCGATGTAGGCCTTCAGCACCGCGGGGATGGTGAAGTTGTAGATCGACGTGCCGATGACGATGTGATCGGCCGCCATCAGCTCGGCGATCAGGTCGTTGGAGACCTTGAGCGCGTCCTTCATCTCCGGCGAGTGCTGCTCGGCCGGCGTGTAGGCGCCCATGATCCACGGCACGTCGACGAACGGCAGATGCGTGCGCATCAGGTCGCGCTCGACCACCGCGCCGCCGGCGTGCGCGGCCTTCCAGTCCTCGACGAACTTCGCGGTCAGCGTGCGCGAGACCGAGCGGTCGCCGCGCGGGCTGGATTCGATGGCGAGCAGGCTGGGCATCAAATACCTCTTTGGGTGGTGACAAGGCGGGCGGTTTGGCTGCTACGCTGCCGGCGCAAGCCGCAACAGTCGGTGAGGGGAGTGTCGCCATGACCGCGCAGACCGTCAAGCACGTGCGCGCCTACACGCTGCGCGGCGGCGCCGAGGGCGGCGGCGCCGACTACCACGACGTCGCGGGCGGCCATTGGATCGACGACCACATCGCCACGCCGATGGCGCGCTACCCGGAATACCGCGCCAGCCGCCAGAGCTTCGGCCTCAACGTGCTGGGCACCATGGTGGTCGAGATCGAGGCCAGCGACGGCACCATCGGCTTCGCGCCGACCACCGGCGGCGAGATCGCCGCCTGGATCGTGGAGAAGCACCTGGCGCGCTTCGTCGAGGGCAGCCGGGTGTCCGACATCGAGCGGATGTGGGACCAGATGTACTCGGCGACGCTGTTCTACGGCCGCAAGGGCGTGGTGCTGAACGCCATCTCCGGCGTCGACCTGGCGCTGTGGGACTTGCTGGGCAAATTGCGGCAAGAGCCCGTGCACGCGCTGCTCGGCGGCCCGGTGCGCGACGAGCTCACGTTCTACGCCACCGGAGCGCGGCCCGACCTCGCGAAGGAGATGGGTTTCATCGGCGGCAAGCTGCCGCTGCACCATGGCCCGGCTGAGCGCGAGGCGGGCCTGGCGAAGAACCTCGACCTGCTCGCCACCATGCGTGAGCGGGTCGGCGACGGTTTCTGGCTGATGTACGATTGCTGGATGAGCCTCGACGCCGACTACGCGACCCGGCTGGCGCATCTCGCCTGGGACCGCCACGGCCTGAAATGGCTGGAGGAGGCGCTGCCGCCCGACGATTACTGGGGCTACGCCGAGCTGCGCCGCCGCGCCCCGCCCGGCTTGCTCATCACCACGGGCGAGCACGAGGCGACGCGCTGGGGCTTTCGGATGCTGCTGGAGATGGGCTGCTGCGACATCATCCAGCCCGACGTGAACTGGTGCGGCGGCCTCACCGAACTCATCAAGATCTCGGCGCTGGCGGACGCGCACGGCAAGCTGGTGGTGCCGCACGGATCGAGCGTCTACAGCTACCACTTCGTCGTGACCCGGCATAACAGCCCGTTCGCCGAGTTCCTGATGATGGCGCCCGAGGCCGACCGCGTGGTGCCGATGTTCACGCCGCTGCTGCTGGACGAGCCGGTGCCGACGAATGGCCGCCTGAAGGTGCCGGACACGCCCGGCTTCGGCGTGCGCCTCAACCCCGAGTGCAAGCTGCAACGGCCGTACACGCATTAGGATGGACGCGCTGGTCGAGGCCCGTGGGATCGGCAAGTCGTACGGCGGCGTCGCGGTGCTGCGCGGCGTCGACCTCGACCTGCGGCGCGGCGAGATCCACGCCCTGCTGGGCGAGAACGGCGCCGGCAAGTCGACCTTCGCCAAGATCCTCGCGGGCGTGGTGCGTCCCACCACCGGACGGTTGCGCTTCGACGGCCGCGACGTCGACATCGCCAGCCCGCTCGACGGCCAGCGCCTCGGCATCACGCTGATCCACCAGGAGCCGGTCTCGTTTCCCGACCTCAGCGTCGCCGAGAACCTGGTGCTCGGCCGCGCCGGCGGCGGCCCGCTGGGGCGGGTACGCTGGGCCGGGATCGCGCGCGAGGCGCGGCGCCTGGTGGCGACCCTGGGAGTGGCCATCGACGTCACCCGGCCGATGCGCGGCATGTCGATCGCCGACCAGCAGATGGTCGAGATCGCCAGGGCACTGGCCGGCGACAGCCGCCTCATCGTCATGGACGAGCCGACCGCGCCGCTGACCCCGCGCGAGGTCGCGACCCTGTTCGCCATCGCGCGCCGGTTGCGCGACGAGGGGCGCAGCATCGTGTTCATCAGCCACCGGCTCGAGGAAGTGCGCGCCCTGTGCGACCGGGTGACGATCTTCCGCGACGGCGAGAAGGTCGCGACCCATGACACCGCCTCGGTCAGCGACGCCGAGATCGTGCGGCTGATGATCGGCCGCCCGGTGCAGGAGTTCCTGCGCAAGCGCGACGCGCGCTTGGGCGACGT
>CAXTVL010000175.1:0-6093 GCA_964247515.1 uncultured Acetobacteraceae bacterium
CCAGGCGCGGCAGGCTCGGCACCACCAAGCCGCCGTTGCGGCCGGAGGCGCCCTCGCCGATGCCGGACGCCTCCAGCACCACCACCGAGCGCCCGGCTTCGGCCAAGGCCAGTGCCGCCGACAGCCCCAAGATGCCGGCACCCACCACCGCCACGTCGCAATCGCGCGGGCCGGCGAGCGGCGCCGTGGCGGGCGCGGGCGGTGCGGTCCGGAACCAGAGCGAGCGCTCGATCGCGTCCGGGGTCAGTTGTGGAGCCGCCCGCGCAGCGCGTCGACCTCGGCGGTGCTCATCTGCCCGGTCGTGACCACCCGGCCGGCGGCGATCCTCCAGGTGCGGAACGGGCCGGTGATGTCGCCGTTCCGGTCGAAGGCGATCGGGCCGATCACGCCCACGTAGCGGATCGGCTTGCCGGCACGGATCAACCCCAGCGCCCGCTTGAAACCTTCGGGACCGGCGTAGACCGCGGTGCCGGCCGGATCGACCACCTTGGGGATCGCCGCCTTGATCGCGTCCGCCTCGGGCCGGCCCGCGATGGCGATCGCGAGGCCCACGATGGCGCCGGCGTCGTACGACTGCACCGCCGCCGGCGAACCGGGGTCGAGGCGCGCGAACGGCTCGAACGCATGCTCGAAGAACTCGGTGGACGGCGTGCTCTCGGTGCCGGACGAGGTGCCGTAGGCCTCGGTCAGGTACTTGGCGCCGACGCTGTCGATGAAGTCGGCACTGTTCATGCCGTCGTTGAGCAGGAACTTGGTCGGTCCGCCCTGGGCGATCCAGGCGCGGGCGATGGTGGCGCCGTCGGCGGGGTAGCTGACCAAGTACAACCCGTCCGGGTCGCCGGCCATCGCCGCGCTGGCCTCGGCGGAATACGACGATTGGCGCTCGTTGTACGGCGTGGTCGAGGTGATCGTGCCGCCGAGGGCGAGGTACGAGCGGGTGAACTCGCGCGCCATGTTGACGCCGAAATCGTTGTTGACGCGGATCACGGCGAGCTTCTTGAGGCCGAGGCCCATGGCGTATTTGGCGGCGGCCACGCCCTGCAACGCGTCGCTGGTGATGGTGCGGAAGAAGTAGCCTCCGGTCTTGCCGTCCCGCGCCAGCGTGGTCAGCGTGGGCGAGGACGAGGCGGGCGAGACCTGCACGACATGCGCCGGCGCCGTGACCGCCGTCAGCACCGGGATGGTGACGGAGGAGATGATGCCGCCGATCAGCACCGGCACGTGGTCGACCTCGACCAGTTGCTTCGCGGCGTCGACGGCGACATTGCCCTGGCTCTGCGAATCGCGGATGTCGGTGCTGAGCTTGCAGCCGGCGGCGTTGAGGTCGCGCAACGCGAGGTCGACCGCCTTGGCGCCGGCCTGGCCGTAGGCGCCGGCCGGGCCGGTCAACTCCATCAGCACGCCGATCCGGGCCTCGCAGCCATCGGCCAGCGCGGGCAGCGCCCAGGCGCACAGCAGGCTGGCCAACGTTGCGGCGCGGAGCATCATCTTCGTCTCCAGTTCAGGCGGCGGGCGCGTCGCCGAGGTTGTACTTCATGATGCGGCCATGGCGCCCGTCGCGGTCGCGCTCCAGCGCGTAGGTGTCGCCTTCGAGCGGTCGCGCCCGCGCCAGCACGGCGTCGATGGCGGCGGTGTCGTCGCGGTCCAGCGCGAAGTCGAACAGCCCGGCATGGGCCGCGAGGTGCGCGCGGGTGCGGACACCCACGATCGCGGCGGCGACGCCCGGCCGGTGCAGCACGTGCCGCGTGGCGACGCTCGCGATGTCGGTGCCGTGCCGGTCGGCGACCTGGCGCAACGCCCGCAGCAGCTCCTGGAACAGCGCCCAGCCGCCGAAATCCTCGATCACCAGCCGGTACTTGACCAGCGATCGGTTTTCCAGCGGGTCCGGCTCGGGGCGGCCGAGCCAGGCGTCGCCGAGGAAGCCGCCGGCCACGGTGCCGTAGCACAGCAGCGCGAGGCCGGGCACGCTGGTCAGTCCGAGTTCCGGCCGGCGGTCGAGCAGCGAGTACTGCACCTGCATGGCGGCGAGCGGCACGCCGGCTTCGAGCAACATGCGCGTGTGCGGCGTGTCGAAATTGGTGCCGCCGAGCAGGGCGATCTTGCCCGCCGCCTGCAACTCGGCGAGCCACAGCGCGGTGTCGACCATGCGCGGGATCGCGTAGTCCCACCAGTGGAACTGCACCAGGTCGAGCCGCTCGACGCCGAGCCTGGCCAGCGAACGGTCGATCACGCGGGTCACGGTGGCGCGGTCGATGCCGGGCAGCGCCGCGAGGTCGGGCACGAACTTGGTGTGAACGCGCGCCCGGCGGCTGGCCGGCCGGGCGCGGTTGAACTCGCCGATCAGCGCCTCGACGCCGGTGTAGATGTCGGCGCAGTCGAACGTGGCGATGCCGGCCTCGACATAGGCCGCCATGTCGGCCAGCGCCGCCGCGCGATCGACCGCGCCATGGCCGCCGGCCAACTGCCAGCCGCCCTTGATGACGCGCGAGCAACGGACGCCGGGGCGCAGCTCGACGGTCTCGATCACGGCTTGGTGGCAGTGGTGGCGGCGTGGCTGAACGTGCGGGCGCCGAGGCGGGTGATGCGGAAGCGGGTGCTGCAATTCGGGTCGGGGCAGGCCACCTCGGCGTCGGTGCTCATCCAGTCGTTCGGGTGCGTCGGCCGCTGCTTGGCCGGCAGCAGCGGCAGCAGGGCGGCCAGCGAGTAGATCGAGAACCCCTGCCCCGGCGGCAGGTGCAGCATCTCGCCGCGCAGCTCGAAATGGTCGCCGGGCCTGGCGCCGCAGAAGATGGCGCCGCCTTCGGGAGCGACCACCTCCACGCGCAGGTCGAACAGCTCGAACGCGTCGCTCATGCGCGCCCGAAGGTCACGGTGCAGGCACCGCCGCGACGGATGCGGCCGCACGCGGCGGCGACCCCGGCCAGCTCGGCCGGCACCACGCGCGCCACGACGCTGCCGGCCTGCCAGCCGATCGGGAACAGGCAGCGCGCCCCTGGCCCGTAGTACAGCCCGATATCGAACACCGGCTCCGGCCCGCCGCCCCACAGCCGCGGCGGCAGCCAGGTCAGCACGATGTCGCCGGGCGCGGGCGTGATGGTGGCGTTCTCCAGCGGCAGTTCCGCGCGGCGCAGCCTGGCGTCGAGCATGGCGGCGGGAAGCGGGCAGGAGATTTCCGGGCCGGTCCACATCGCGTGGATCGCGGCGACGGCGCGCGGCTCGGCCAGCGCGTCCCACAGGAACGCGGCATTGGCCGGCGCCTGCCCCGCCAGCAGCGTCACCGTGGCGGTGAGCCCCGACGCGGGTTCGCTGATGCTGACGCGCTGCTCGGTCATCACTCGTCATGGCCGGGCTTGACCCGGCTACCCACGACGGGCCGCGGCGTCAGGCGTCCCAACCTGGGCACGAGGGTGCCACACGCCACCCATGGCGGCAGCATCACCGCGTGGATGGCCGGGTCAAGCCCGGCCATGACGATTTAGGAACGACATGGATGGGTACGATAGCCTTTGGGACGCTTGTGGCGAGGGCCGGATGATGCCTAGCGTGCCGCCACGCCGCAATGGCGATTGCGGGGTGGCGATGCTGGAGCTGGTCGATGTCTCGCGGCGGTTCGGGGGAGCGATGGCGGTCGACCGCGTCTCGCTCACGCTCGCCGCCGGCACGGTCGCCGGGCTGATCGGCCCCAACGGCGCTGGCAAGACCACGCTGTTCAACCTGATCGCCGGCACCCTGCCGCCCAGCGCCGGGCACGTCGCCTTCGAGGGCGCGCGCATCGAGCGCGAGGCGGCGCACCGGCGGATCGGGCGCGGCATCGGCCGCACCTTCCAGATCCCGCGCCCGTTCGCGGCGATGACGGTGCTGGAGAACGTCATGCTGGCGGCCCAGCACCAGACGGGCGAGGGCGTGCTGGCGAACTGGCTGCGCCCGCGCGCCGTCGCCGCCGAGGAGCGCCGCAACCGCGCGCGGGCGCGCGAGATCATCGCCTTCCTGGCGCTCGAACGCTTGGCGCAGGAGCCGGCGCGGGTGCTCTCGGGCGGCCAGCGCAAGCTGCTGGAGCTGGCGCGGGTGCTGATGGCCGGGCCGCGATTGGTGCTGCTCGACGAGCCGGCGGCGGGCGTCAACCCGGCGCTGCTGGAGACCATCATGGACCGGATCGAGACGCTGAACGCCGGCGGCATGACGTTCCTGATCGTCGAGCACAACCTCTCGCTGATCCGCCGGCTGTGCCGCCACGTGACCGTGATGGCGCAGGGTGGCGTGCTCGCCAGCGGCACACCCGCGCACGTCACCGCCGACCCGCGTGTGGCGGAGGCCTATCTGGGCGGTGCCGCCGCGTGACCGCGATCGCGGTGCGCGAGCTGGTGGCCGGCTACGAACCGGGGCTGGCGATCGTGCGCGGCGTCTCGCTCGACGTGGCGGCGGGCGAGGTCGTGGCGCTGCTCGGCCCGAACGGCGCGGGCAAGTCCACTCTCATCAAGGCGATGGCAGGGCTGGTGCCGATCGCCGCCGGGCATGTGAGGCTGCGCGGCGCCGACATCACGCGCGGCGCCGCGCACGCGATGGTGCGGCGCGGCCTCGCCTTCGTGCCGCAGACCGAGAACGTGTTCGCCGGGCTCAGCGTCTATCAGAACCTGCAGGTGGCGGCTCAGGTATTGGCGCGTGCCGAGCGCGCGGCAAGGATCGGCGAGATGCTGGCGCTGTTCCCCAACCTGGCGCGGCAACGGGGCAACGCGGCCGGCAGCCTGTCCGGCGGCGAGCGGCAGATGCTGGCCGTCGCCCGCGCGCTGATGGTGCGCCCCACGGCGATCCTGCTCGACGAGCCTTCGGCCGGGCTGTCGCCGAAGCTGGTCGAGCAGGTGATGCTCACCCTGGCACGGATCCGCGGTCAGGGCGTCGCGGTCCTGCTGGTCGAGCAGAACGTGCGCGCGGCGCTGGCAGTGGCCGACCGCGCGCTGGTGCTGGTCGAGGGTCGCGCGGCGCATCTCGGCCCCGCCGCCGCGCTGCGCGAAGGCGACGTGTTGGCCGGGCTGTTCTTGGGCCAGCCAGCGTGAGCGGACAGCTCGTGCTGGGCGGGCTGCTGAGCGGGGCGATGATCGGCCTCGGCGCGGTCGGCCTCACGCTCACCTACTCGATCCTGCGCTTCGCCAACTTCACGCATGGCGACACGGTGAGCGCGGGCGCCTACTTCGCGTTGCTGGGCGCCGACGCGCTGGCACCCTGGCTCGGCGCCTGGGGACAGTCACTGGGCGCACTCACCTTCGGGCCGCCGCTGATCGTGGCGACGGCGGTGTCGATGGCGCTGACCGGACTGCTGGCGTGGGCGCTGGACTGGCTGCTGTTCCGCAGGCTGCGGCGGCACGGGGCGGAGATCGTGCTGGTGATCGCGAGCTTCGGCGCCTCGCTCGCGTTGCGCAGCCTGATCGAGTTCGGCTTCGGCGAGCGGCCGCGCTACTACACGCACGACATCGCGCTCGGCCTGCGCCTGCCCTGGGGCCTGCGCGCCAGCGCCGACCAGGTGTCGCTGCTCGCGACGGCACTCTTGCTGATGGCGGGGCTGCACTGGTTGATGACCCGCACGGCGCTGGGGCGGGCGATGCGCGCCACCAGCGAGAACCCGGCCTTGGCCCAGGTGAGCGGCATCGACGTGGCGCTCGTGGTGCGGCAGACCTGGCTGATCGGCGGCGCGCTCGCGGCGGTGGCCGGGGTGTTCCTCGGCCTGACCGTGCAGTTGCGCCCGTACATGGGCTTCGACCTGCTGCTGCCGCTGTTCGCCGCCGCCATCCTGGGCGGCATCGGCAGCGTGCCGGGCGCCATGCTGGGCGGCCTGGTGATCGGGCTCGCGGAGGCGCTGGCGGTGCCGGTGATCGGCGCCGAGTACCGCGCCGCGGTGGCGTTCGCGGTCCTGCTGCTGATGCTGCTGGCGCGCCCGCGCGGCTTGTTCGGGACACGGCCATGACCGGGATGCTGGCCTATGCCTGCTTCTTCCTGACCACCGCTTCGATCTACGCCATCGCCTGCCTCGGGCTGAACGTGCAATGGGGCTATGCCGGGCTGTTCAACGTGGGCGTCGCGGGCTTCGTGGCGGTCGGCGCC
>CAXTVL010000176.1:0-1651 GCA_964247515.1 uncultured Acetobacteraceae bacterium
GTCACCGCCCGCGGCGGCACGTCCGGCTCGGCGGCGGCGGTGACGGCGCGCATCCGCACCCCGTGCCAGAGCCTTGCCAAGTCCGCCAGATTGGTTTCCATGGCGTCACGTTAGCGCGTGCGTCGAGACAGACAAAGCGCATATTGCGGTCGGGCGGGATCGCGACCACAAAATGCTGTGACGCCTCCTCGTTCGGGGCAGCCGCGATGGACCGCCGCCGCGCGGCTGCGTATACCGGCGGCATGAACAGCATCGGCACGCGGCTCTTCACCTGGATGCACGGGCGCAACGTCGGCCAGGACGGGACCGGCACGCCCACGTGGCCGCACGGCGCCCCGGGGGCGGCCCGGCGCGACCGGCGCTGGGTGCTGTATGCCGGGCTGCCCGAGGCATCCGACATCCCGCCCGAGTGGCACGCCTGGCTGCACCACACGACCGACGTGCCGCTGCCCGAGCTGGGTCGCAAGCCGTGGCAGTTGCCGCACCGGCCGAACGCCACCGGCACCGTGGCGAGCTACCGCCCGGCCGGCCACGACTACAGCGGCGGCCGCCGTGCCGCCGCGACCGGCGACTACGAAGCCTGGACCCCCGGCAGCTAGGCCGCCGCGATGGCCACCCGCAAACTGTCCGAACTCGCCGCCGGTGCCGTGGTGCTGGTGGTGGCCGCGGGCTTCCTGGCCTACGCGGTCGCCAACACCGGGCACGCGCAGGCCGGCGGCAACACCCTGCACGCGGCGTTCGACTCGATCGACGGGCTCTCGGTGGGCTCCGACGTTCGGATGGCGGGCGTCAAGGTCGGCGCCGTCACCCAGACCGGCATCGACACCAAGACGTTCCAGGCGCAGGTCGCGTTCAGCGTGCCGCCCAGCCTGCATTTGCCGACCGACAGCAGCGCGCAGATCGTGAGCGACGGGCTGCTCGGGGCGAAATACCTGTCGCTCGCCCCGGGCGGCGCCAGCGACGACGTGGCCGACGGCGGCACCCTCTCCAACACCCAGTCCTCGGTCAGTCTGGAGCAACTGCTCGGCAAGTTCATCTTCAGCGTCACCGACCTTTCCACCAACGTGCAGAAGTCGCTCGACCAGAACAAGTCCGGGCAGGGGGGCGGCGCGGCCGGCTTCGCAGCCGCTGGGCAAGCTGCAATGAGCGCCGCGACGCTGCCTCCGGCCTGGCGGGGGGCCGATGGCACGCCGATCGCCTGCCGCGAGAAGCTCAAGGTGCTGGCCGAGAACCACGCAGAGCTGGCGACGGCGATGCGGGACACGTTCGAGGACGCGGTGCTGATGGGTGTGGACGAGCAGGCGATGCGCGACCTGATACACGCTATGGTGGCCGACCTGCACAGCCCGAGGCACGGCGCGCCGTGACGCGCGCGGCGGTGCTGGCGGCGCTCCTGGCCGTGCCGCTCGCGGCGGCGGCGCAGGACGCGTCCCCCGCCTGGATCGCGCGCGACAGCGCCGACTTGATCCTGCTGGACAAGGTCTCGGCGCGCACCTCGCCGCTGGTCGCCGCCATCGGCAAGCCGGTCGCGTATGGGTCGCTCACCATCGTGGTCGGCGGCTGCGACGTGCGCCCGCCCGCCCGGCCGGCGGACGCGCCCGGCAGGCTGGCCCGCACCGCCCGCAATTCCCGCGGGCCCGCCGTCCACGGC
>CAXTVL010000176.1:1661-6066 GCA_964247515.1 uncultured Acetobacteraceae bacterium
CTGCAGCCCCGCGACCGCCTGGCTCGACGTCACCGACCGCAATGCCGGCGGGCCGGCCTTCCACGGCTGGATCCTGAAGGCCGAGCCGGCGGTCTCGGGGCTGCAGCATCCGCTCTACGACGTGCGCTTGGCGGGCTGCCGGTGAGCTCCCCGCCACCTGATCTGCCGGCCGACGCGGCGCTGCTGCTCGACCTCGACGGCACGCTGCTCGACATCGCGGCGACACCCGAGGCGGTGGCGGTGCCGCCTGGCTTGACGGATCTGCTGCGCCGGCTGCGCGCCCGGCTCGGCGACGCGCTGGCGGTGGTCACGGGACGGCCGGTGACGCAGATCGAGGAGCTGCTGGGCGACGCGCCGTATGCGGTCGCCGGCGAGCATGGCGGCGCCATCCGCCTCGCGCCCGACCAGCCGCTGCGTCGGGTGAACTTGCCCGAGATGCCGCCGGGCTGGCTCGACGCAGCGGCGGACGTGGTCGCGGCGCATCCGGGTGCCAGGCTGGAGGCCAAGGCGCGCGGCTTCGTGCTGCACTACCGGCAGGCGCCCGAGTCCGGCCCGGCGCTGCTGCTGGCGGCGCAGGCGATCGTGGGCGAGCGCGCGGCGCAGTACGTGATGCTGCCGGCGCACATGGCCTGGGAGATCAAGCCGCGCGGCGCCGACAAGGGCACCGCCGTCGCCGAGCTGATGGGCGTCTCGCCGTTCCGGGGCCGGGTGCCGTTCTACGTCGGCGACGACGTGACCGACGAGGACGGGATGCGCGCCGCGCGCGAGCGCGGCGGCATGGGCCTGCGCGTCGACGCGGTGTTCGGCGACCCGGCGGGGGTGCGGCGCTGGCTGGCCGAACAGGCGGGGCGGTAGCGTCGCCATCCCGACATGACCATGTCCCGTCCGCGCATCGCGCTGTCCGTCGCGGTGGTGATGTCCGGCTTGGCGCTGTTGGTGGCGTTCGGCGCGCAATGGTGGGGCGGGCTGGTGCCTTGCGCGCTGTGCCTGGTGGAGCGGTGGCCGTACCGCGTGGCCGTCGCGCTTGGCGTGGTCGGCCTCCTGCTGCCGCGCCGCTTCGCTCCTGTCGCGCTGGTGGGTGTGGTGCTGGCGCTGTCGGCCGGGGCCGTGGCAGGCGGGGTGCATGTCGGTGTCGAGCGCGGCTGGTGGCCCAGCCCGCTGCCGCAATGCCAGGCGCCGCGTTACTCCGGCGGCACCCTGGCGCAGCGGCTGGCGCGAATGCCGGCGCGCCCGTCCAAGGCGTGCGAGGATCCGACCTACCTGGTTCCGGCGATCCCGGTCAGCATGGCGCAGATGAACTTGCTGTTCGCCCTCGCACTCGCGGCGGCCCTCGCCACATCCGCGTGGCGCAGCCGCAGGAGCGAGCCATGACCGAGACTTCCCGCAGCCGGCTTCCCGGCGACCCGACGCCGCGGCAGCAACTCGAACGGCTGGTCCGGGTCGACCACGCCGGCGAGTACGGCGCCAAGCGCATCTACCAGGGCCAGCTCGCGGTGCTGGGCCACGGCGACAAGGGCGACATCCTGCGCCACATGCAGGAGCAGGAGCAGCACCACCTCGACACCTTCGCCGGCCTGATCGCCGACCGAAGGGTGCGGCCGACCGCGTTGCTGCCGCTGTGGCACGTCGCCGGCTACGCGCTGGGGGCGGCGACGGCGGCACTCGGCACCCGGGCGGCGATGGCCTGCACCGTCGCGGTCGAGGAGGCGATCGACGAGCACTACGCGCAGCAGAGCGCCGCGTTGGGCGACGATGAGGCCGAGTTGCGCGCGACCATCGACGCGTTCCGCGCCGAGGAGCTGGAGCACCGCGACATCGGCCTGGAGCACGAGGCCGAACTGGCGCCGGCCTACCGGCTGATGAGCGCCGTCATCAAGGTTGGCTGCAAGGTGGCGATCGCGGTCAGCGAACGGGTCTGATCAACCAGGGACCTCGCGGTAGCGGAACGCTCCGAACAGACCGACGGCGATGCAGGCGAGGCCCGCCAGCACGAACGCCGGCGCCACGCCGATTGCCCGCAACCCGCTCGGCGCCAGCAGCAACGCCACCAGCGTGCCGACATTGGTGGCGACCAGGATGGCACGCATCGCGGCCGCCTGGTCGGGCGCCGCGAGCCGGGTCTGGCGGAGCACCGCGAGCGGGATGTCGGCCAGCGGACCGTTGATGGCGCCGACCGCGGCGGCGGCGCAGATGCCCGGCAGCACCCAGGCCGGCGGCAACAGCCATGCGGCACCGCCCATGCCGAGCACACCCAGTCCGTACAGGGCGTCGGCTCCGAACACCCGCAGAGCCGGACGTTCCGGCATCCGCCAGCCGCCCACCACCAGCGTGGTCAGCAGGTTGGTGCTGCCGTAGCAGGCGATGACCAGGCCGTAGGCTGCCAGGCCGTCGCTGCCGCGCCGGCCGGTGGCGGCGACGAGCAGCGGCAGGCCGAAGAACATGGTGCCGTTCCACACCCCGCTCAGCAGCGGCCCGGTCAGCAGCGCATACCCCAGCACGCGATGCCGCCGCATGGCCCGGAAGCCGCGCGCCACCGCCGCCGGCATCGTCTCGCGTGCGGGTGGGTCGCTGCGGGCGAGCGGACGCAGCCGGCCGATGCCGGCCACGGCGCCAGCCGAGACGGCGAAGGTGGCGGCGTCCAGTGTCACGAAATGCACCAGCGGCACCAGCGCGCTGAGCAGGCCCACGATTCCCGGACCGAGCAGACGGGCGATGCGCTCGGTGGTGTCGAGCAGCGCGTTGGCGGCGGGCAGCACGGCCAAGTCGCCGACCGTGGCCGGCAGGCTCGCCTGCAGCGCCGGGCGGAACAGCGCCGATCCGCCGGCCAGCGCCAGCACCGCCAGCACCAGGCTCCCGGCCGGCGGCGCGCCACGCCACAGCCATCCGCCGACCACCACCAGCAGCGTCGCGGCGCGCAACAGGTCGGCCGCGATCATGGTGCCGCGGTGCGGCCGGCGGTCGGCCCATCGCCCGGCCAGCAGCGCCACCGCGAGGATAGTCGCCGCCTGCAGCGCGGTCAGGTAGCCGGCGGCAGTGCCCAGTGCCTGCACCGCGATCCAGGCCAGCGCCACCGAGAACAACTGGTCGCCGATGGCCGAGGTCGCGAGGCCGCCCCACAGCAGCGCGAGCGCCGGATCGCGCAGCGGCCGCAGCACGGATGGCAGGAGCACCTGGTTAGATCGATGCCGCTGTCACGGCGCGGACCGGCGCAAGCATCGACCGTTCAGGGTCGTACGGAGCGGCATCCTCTCACACCCAGGGGTCGAACCCCATCTGCCGGCGACCCAGGGCCGTGAGGTCGGCCTCGGTGGCGCGGCCGGTGAAATCCACTTCGTAGTCCTCGGGCGCGAAGTCGGGCGCGCTGCGGCCCTCCAGGAACGCCGCCTTCTGCGGCGGCAGGTAGTCGCGGTTCTTGGCACAGTCGGGGGCGGAGCCGATGTAGATGACGCTGCTGTAGCCCCGTCCACGGTTCTCGTGCTCGACCGCGTGGACCACGTCCGAATGCCACCAGACCGTATCGCCCGGCCGCACCGTCGGCAGCGGCACCAGGGCGCGCAGCAGCGGCGCGTGCCATTGCTCGGTGATCAGCAGCGGCCGGCCGGGCTTCGATCCGCACAGCTCGTCCTCAGGCACGTCGTCCTGCAGCGGGCGCAGCAGCAGGTAAGCGATCGCGCGGGCGATCGGCACCAGTTGCAGCGTGCCGTTGCCAGGCCCCTGCTCGGTGAGCGCGGTCCAGCCCTGGAAGGTGCGGAACAACTGGCACACGGCGGGCGAGGGGATCTCGCGCGTAAGCGTGCGGCCCTCGCCGTCCCAGACGTCGTGCGCGCGCCAGTCGCCGGCGAACACCCGGCGGTAGACGTGGCGGAAGCCGGGATCGAGCCAGCGCTCGACCGAGCCGCCGTCGATGTGCGGCGACAGGCCCAGCGAGTTGTCGCCCGGCGCGCGCTGGCGGATACGGTCGGCGTAGGTGACTTCGCGGTCGGGCACGAAATGGCCGTCGTGCTTCCACATCCGGTTCAGCCAGGCGCGGGTCGCGGCCAGGCTCTCGGCCTGCCGCGCCGCGACCTGCGGGCGCGACCAGTAGATGCCGTAGATCTGCGGCGGCTTGGCCTTCAGCGTGCTGAAATACTTGTCGAGCCCGGCGCGCTGGGCGGCGCGGTCGGCATAATGGTTGGATTGCACGTAGTCGAGCAGCTCGGCGTCCCACGCCTCGGCCTGGGCGCGCGGGAATACCTCGCGTACCACCGCGCAGCCATGGCGGCGGATGGCGGCCACCTGCTCGGGCGGGACGCGGTCCTGCGCCACGTCGGCATAGGCGACGATCGGCACCACCGGGTCGCCGGCGGCGTGGCGCGCCGCGATCGCTTCGGCCTCGCGCCCGATCTCCGCCTCGAGCTCGGCGAAC
>CAXTVL010000177.1:0-6058 GCA_964247515.1 uncultured Acetobacteraceae bacterium
ATGCGGGAGCTGGAGACGCTGCGGGACTTCTTCGCCTCGGCGACGCTCACCGCGACCAGCGCCTGCCCGCCGCCCAGCGCCACTCCGTGCGCCAGCGCCAGCGCCGCCCGGATGCCGGTGAAGCTGCCCGGCCCCACCGTCACTGCCACGGCGTCCAGCCTCGCGGGCGCCAATCGGGCGGCGCGCAGCACGCAGGCCGCCATCGACGCCAGGCGCTCGCCCCGCTCGCCCGCCTCGCTCGCCTCGGCCAGCACCACGCCGTCCCGCACCACCGCGACCGAGTGGCCGCCTCGGGCGGCGTCGAGCGCCAGGATGCAAGGCGAGGCGGGCATGGCCGAACTGTAGGGCCACGGCTCGGCGGCGCAACATGCTAGGCAGGCGCGGACGGCGCGCGCTATGGGAGGGCGAGCCGTTCGGCTGCACCGATCGACCGCCAACGCTCTCGCAACAGGAGACTGCCTTTGTCACTCGCCCCGCTCGCTTCGGACCAGGCCTACTCGGCCCCCGGGTACATGACCCAAGGCGACCTCGCCGCCGACGACCGCCGCGTCAGCCTGCGCAACCATGTCTCCTGGGGCGCGGTGTTCGCGGGTGTCGCGGCGGCGCTGGTGATCCAGTTGCTGCTCAACGTGCTGGGTGTCGGCGTCGGCATGTCGGCGTTCCAGGTCGGCGGCGACACCGCGGGCAACCCGACCGCCGGCACGTTCTCGATCAACGCCGGCATCTGGCTGGTGGGCTCGGGGGTGGTCGCCTCGCTGGTCGGCGGCATCGCGGCCGGGCGGCTGTGCGGCTCCTCGCGCGCCAGCACCGCCGGCTGGCACGGCTTCATCTCGTGGTCGGTCTCGACCCTGTTGGTGGCCTGGCTGCTCAGCAGCGCACTCGGCGGCATCCTCGGCAGCACGTTCAGCGCGGTTGGCAGCACGCTGGGCGGCGTCGGCAAGACCGCGGCCTCGGCGGTGGGGGGAGCCGCGTCGTCGGCCGACGGCGGCGCGTTGCAGGGCCAGGTGCGCAAGCTGGTCGACCCGAACGGTGCCCAGAGCGTGCAGGACAACATCCTGTCCTACATCCGCGCCAGCGTGAGCGGCGACCAGAAGACCGCCGACGCGTCGCGCGACCAAGCGGTCAACAGCCTGGCGAAAGCGGCCAACATCTCTCCGGAGGAGGCCCGTACCCGGCTCACGCAATTGCAGCAGCAGACGCAACAGGGCATCGACCAGGCCAAGCAGCAGGCGACCCAGGCGGCCGAGGAAGCCCGCAAGGCGGCGGCGGAGGGTGGCTTGTACGGCTCGGCGGCGCTGGTGCTGGGTGCGATCGCGGCCTGGATCGGCGGCCTGATCGGCACCGCGCGCCGCGAGATCTCCGACCTCTGATGCGTCCACGCCGGCCCGGCGCGTCACCGGGCCGGCGGTTCACTGCATTCGGCAGGCCTGCTCGAAGGCGAGGCGCGGCAAGCGTGGTTTCGCGTGGCTCGGGTCGCCACGGCCGACATTGATCAGGAAGTTCGACTTCCAGCCGCTCTCGGCGAAGAACGCCTCGTCGACGCGGCCACGGTCGAAACCCGACATCGGGCCGCAATCGTAGCCGAGCGCTCGCGCCGCCACGATGAAGTAGGCGCCTTGCAGCGACGAGTTGCGCATCGCGGTCTCCTCGGCGAAGGCGGCGTTGCCGGCGAACCAGGAGCGCGCGTCGGCGTGCGGAAACAGCGTCGGCAACTGCTCGTAGAACACCGGGTCGTAGGCCACGATGACCACCGCGGGGGCCGCCATCGTCTTGTCGACGTTGCCGGCCGACAGCGCCGGGCGGAGTCGCTCGCGCGCGTCGTGCGTATTGAGGAACACGAAGCGCGCCGGCGACGAGTTGGCCGACGTCGGCCCCCACTTCATCAGTTCGTAGACCGCCCGCGCGTCCGTTTCGTCGAAGCCGGTGCCGGGCTGCCAGTCCCAGGTGGTGCGGGCCGCGCGGAACAGCCGGTCGAGCGCCGCCTCGGCGAGCGGTTCGCTCACAGCGCCACTTGCTCGACGGACACCACCTCCGGCACGTAATGGCGCAGCATGTTCTCGATGCCGTGCTTCAGAGTGGCGGACGAGGACGGGCAACCGCTGCAGGCACCCTGCATGTGCAGCCGCACGACGCCGTCGCGGAAGCCGCGGAACACGATGTCGCCGCCGTCGCCGGCCACCGCCGGGCGGACGCGGGTGTCGAGCAGTTCCTTGATCTGCGCCACGATCTCGACGTCCTCGGGCGAGACGTCCTCCTCCGCCGCGGCGGCGTCCTCCAGGAGCACCGGGCGACCGGCGACGAAGTGCTCCATCACGGCGCCCAAGACCTGCGGCTTCAGCGTCTGCCAGGCCGCGAGGTCGGACTTGGTGACGGTCACGAAGTCGCCGCCCAGGAACACCCGCGAGACACCCGGCAACGCGAACAGCGCGCTCGCCAGCGGGCTGCGCCCCGCCGCCTCGGCGGTGGCGAAGTCGGCGGTGCCAGGTCCCATCACGTCGCGCCCGGGCAGGAACTTCAGCGTGGCGGGATTGGGGGTGCTCTCGGTCTCGATGAACATGGGGGCCTCGCGAATGGGGACCGCTGCGGTGCGGTTCCGGCTACATCGCGCGGCGCTGGCGCGATGGCAAGGGGCGGTGAGTGGTCCTATAAGACTGGCCGCATGACCTTGAGACGCCGCGCGGTGCTGGGAATGGCCATGGCGCTGCCGATGGCGCGGGTCGCCCGTGCCGCCGTGGCGCATCGGCTGACCATCCTGCACATGAACGACTTCCATTCGCGCCACGAGCCGGTCGACGCCGCCGCATTGGCCTGCGAACCCGGCAAGCCCAACTGCCTCGGCGGTGCCGCGCACCTCGCGACCGCGCTGGCGCAGGCGCGGCAAGCGGCCGACGCAGATCGTCGCGCGATTCTGCTGCTCGACGCCGGCGACCAGTTCCAGGGGAGCCTGTTCTTCACCGCCTGGCACGGCGCGGTCGAACTCGCGGTGATGCGCGCATTGGGCACCGAGGCGATGGCGGTGGGGAACCACGAGTTCGATCAAGGCCCCGCGACGCTGGCGCGCTTCGTCCGCGCCGCTCCGTTCCCGGTGCTGTCGGCCAACATCGACGCCAGCGCCGACCCCGACCTCGGCGGCGCGCTGCTTGCGTGGACGATCGTGCGCAAGGACGGCCTCGCCATCGGCGTGGTCGGCCTCACCACGCAGGAGACGACGATCGGCTCCTCCCCCGGCCCGCATGTCCGCTTCGGCGCTCCCGGCCCGGCGCTGGCCCGGGCGGCGGCGGCGGCGCGGGCGGCCGGAGCGAAGTTCGTGGTGGCGCTGTCACATCTGGGCGTGGACGAGGACCGGGCGCTGGCGGCGCAGGTGGACGGCGTCGACGTGTTCGTGGGCGGCCACTCGCACACGCTGCTGAGCGACAGCGAGCCGGGTGCCGCGGGGCCCGCGCACCAGCGGGTCGCCGGCCGGGCGCTGGTGGCACAGGCGGCGTGCTTCGGCCGCTATGTCGGACGGCTCGACCTCGATGTCGCGGCGGACGGCACGCTGGTCGCCTGGGGCGGTGATTGCCGGCATGTCGGCCTCGACCTGCCACCCGACCCCAAGGTCGCCGCCATCGTGGCCTCGTACGCGTCCCAACTCGACGGCGTGCGCCGGCGCGTCGCGGGGCGGACCACGGCGGCGCTGCCGAACACGGGGTGCCGCGTGGCCGAGTGCGCGTGGGGCGACTTCGTGGCCGACGCGATGCTGGCCAGCGCGCATGGCGCCGAGGTCGCGCTGATGAACGCCGGCGGGCTGCGCACCGGGCTGCCGGGCGGCGCGGTGACGCTGGGCGACGTCATGGGCGCGCTGCCGTTCGGCAACACGGTGGCGACGCTGACGCTGACCGGGGCCGATCTGCGCGCCGCCCTGGCGAACGGCTTCTCGCGCGCCGGCAAGGGCGCCTTCCCGCAGGTCGCCGGGATGCGCGTGGGCTGGCGGCCGGGCAGCGACCCGGTGCTGGCGGTCGAGACGCGTCAGGCCGATGGCAGCTTCGCGCCGCTCGACCCCGCGCGCCGCTATTCGGTCGTGACCAACGATTTCCTGCGCCGTGGCGGCGACGGCTACGCCGTGCTGCGCACCGCCGCGATCGACCCGTACGATGCCGGCCCGCCGCTCGACCAGACGGTCGCGGCAGCACTCGCCGGCGCCTCGCCGCTGTCGCCGCACACGGATGGACGGATTTCCACCCCATGACCGAGCGGATCGACTGCGTGGTGGTGGGAGCGGGCGTCGTGGGCCTCGCCGTGGCGCGGGCGCTGGCGCTGGCCGGGCGCGAGGTGATCGTGCTGGACGCGGCGGAGGCGATCGGCACCGAGACGTCGAGCCGCAACAGCGAGGTGATCCACGCCGGCATCTACTACCAGGCCGACAGCCTGATGGCGCGTTGCTGTGTGGCGGGCAAGCGTCGGCTTTACGAATACTGTGAGTCGCATGGCGTGACGTATCGGCGCTGCGGCAAGCTGATCGTGGCCTGCGACGCGGCGGAGGCCTCACGGCTCGACGCGATCCGCGCCCGCGCGGCGGCCAACGGCGTGGGCGACATCGAGCACCTGGACGCCCACGCGGCGCGGGCGCTGGAACCCGAACTGGCCTGCGTCGCGGCGCTGCTGTCGCCGTCGAGCGGCATCCTCGACAGCCACGGCTACATGGTGGCGCTGCAGGGCGACGCCGAGGCGGCCGGCGCCATGTTCGCGTTCCACAGCCCGGTCGCCGGCGGGCGCGCCACCGATGACGGTGTGGAACTGGACGTGGGCGGCGACGCGCCGATGACGCTCGAGGCGGGCCTGGTGGTCAACGCCGCCGGCCTGCACGCCCCCGCCGTCGCGCACGGCATCGTGGGAATGCCGCGCCAGATGGTGCCGACCGCCTATTACGCCAAGGGCAGCTACTTCGCGCTGGCCGGCCGGGCGCCGTTCGACCGGCTGGTCTACCCGGTGCCGGTGCCGGGTGGCCTGGGCGTGCATTTGACGCTCGATCTCGGCGGCCAGGCGCGGTTCGGGCCGGATGTCGAATGGGTGGAGCGCATCGACTACACGGTCGACCCAGGGCGCGCGGAGGTGTTCTACGACGCGGTGCGCCGCTACTGGCCCGGCCTGCGCGACGGCACGCTGCTGCCGGGCTACAGCGGCATCCGGCCCAAGATCGTGCCGCCCGGCGCGCCCGGTCAGGATTTCGTGGTGCAGGGGCCGGCGGCGCATGGCGTGCGCGGCCTGGTCAACCTGTTCGGCATCGAGAGTCCCGGCCTGACCGCGTCGCTCGCCTTGGCCGACCACGTGCGCGACGTGGCGCTGGCGTGAGAACTGGGAGTGGTGACGCCGCGCGCGCGACGGAGCCCGCGCCGTGAGGCAAACCGAGCCAGCTCGGGAGAGGCAGCCAGCATGAGCGAAACCACTTTATCAGCTTTCTATCGTCGTTACCTCGCCTGTCTCAACAGACAGGATTGGGCGGAGCTGGGGCAATTCGTGCACGACCAAGTGCGTTACAACGACAAGCCGATCGGGTTGTCGGGTTATCGCGAAATGCTGGAAAGGGACTTTCGTCAAATCCCGGACTTGTTTTTCGACAGTGATCTTCTGGTTTGCGAGCCGCCTTACGTTGCTTGCCGCTTGAAGTTCGACTGCACGCCGCGGGGAGATTTTCTCGGCCTCGACGTCGACGGCCGCCGGGTAAGGTTTGCGGAAAACGTGTTCTATGAAATTGCCGACGGCAAGATAGCAGCGGTGTGGTCTGTCATCGACAAGGCGGCCGTCGAAGCGCAGGTTTAGCGGCGACGAACGACTGCAGGCCTACGAACATGGTTTGCCGGCGGACTTCCCGCTCTCCGCCAAAGTGGCGATCCACCCGTTCCAACCGTCGCGGTGACGCGCCGGGCGGCCGAGACCACCGCAACCCGCAACCACACCCGGCGTTGGGCGGCTCAATCGAACCCGAGAGTGTGCCATGGCCCCCTCCCCGCACGCCGCCCCGTCGCGCGTCATGGTCATCACCGGCGGCTCGTCCGGCATCGGGCGCTGCACCGCCGAC
>CAXTVL010000178.1:0-6022 GCA_964247515.1 uncultured Acetobacteraceae bacterium
GGGCTGATCGTGGTGTCCAGCAACGCCGCCTTCCTGCCGGTCCCCAGGATGGCGACCTACGCCGCCACCAAGGCGTTCGACCTGTCATTGGCCGAGGCACTCGGGGCGGAGCTGGTCAGCCGTCCGATCGACGTGCTGGCGGTCTGCCCGACCGCCACCCGCAGCCGCTTCGCCGAGCGCTCCGGCTTCGGCCGCAACCCGCCCGGAATGCAGAGCCCGAAGCATGTCGCGCGCTCGGCGTTGCAGGCGCTGGGCCGCCAGCGAACCCTGGTCCTCGGGCCGATCAGTGGTTCGGTCCTGGCCGCGCCGGCGCTGGTCCGCACCGGCCTGGCGCACGCGTTGCAGGCGGTGCTGCCGCGCCGCTGACCGGCTACCGCTTGAGCGGGTCGTGGCCCCAATTCATCAGCGATTTGCGCCAGCGGGAGTCGGTCACGTCGCCATGCGGGCGCTGTTTGCCGTGGCGGTGGACGTAGCCCGCCACCTTGCGCATCGCCGCGTAGTCGTCGTCGTCCAGGTCGGCGGCCTTTTTGGCCTTCAGCGCCACGATGCGCTCGCCCATCTCGTGACCGACCGACTCGCCCTCGCCCTCATGGGTGACGCGCTCGCCCCCGCGCGTCATGCCGACCGACTTGCTGGCGGCGCTGCCGAGCCATTTCTTCAACACCGCCGGCGTCATGTTCGTCACGCGCTTGAACTCGCGGACGGTCTCCGCCTTCTCCTCGTCGGTCATCCGCGCAACGCCTGCTCGAGCTGCGCCTTGGTCATCCGGCTGCGTCCGCGCACGCCCTTGCTCGCGGCTTGCCGCAGCAAGTCCAGCTTGCCGCCGGCGCGAGACGCGGCGGTCTTGCGGGCGACGTCCTTGGGTTGCGCCGAGAACTGCTTGCCGCGGGCGGTGTCCGCGCGTTTCTTCGCGGTGGAGCGTCGGTACTCGTCCTCGGTCAAAGCCTTGCGCGCGCGCTTCGGCAGGTAACGCTCGCCGGTCTCGCCGCTGGGCTCGCCGGACTTCGTGCCCCACTCCTCGCGCGTCCACTCGGCCAGATGGTTGTCGGGCGACTTGGCACCCTTGTAGCCGCCACCGTCGGCCTTGTATTCGTGGACGGCGAGCTGCGCCTTGCGCGCCGACCACTGGCCGGGCTTGCCGCCCTTGTCGCCCTCGGTGACGTCGCGCTTCACCTTCTCCCAAAGCTTCGGGTCGGTCTTGTCGGCGGTCTTGGCCATTTCCCTCTCCTCTAGCTGCTGCCGATCAGGATTCCGGTCACGAGCACCAAGGCGCCGCCCAGCATGACCTTGGCGGCGGCCGAAATCGGCGGCGTGTCCATGTAGCGCCACTGGATCCAGGCGATCACCAACAGCTCGAACACCACCACGACGGCGGCGACGACGGTCGCGGTCCAGAATTGCGGGATGAGGTAGGGCAGCGTGTGGCCGATGCCGCCGGCGATGGTCATGAGGCCGCACACCAGGCCGCGCAGGTAGGGGGTGCCGCGGCCGGACATCTTGCCGTCGTCGGCCAGCGCCTCGGCGAAGCCCATCGAGATGCCCGCGCCGAGCGAGGCGGCGATGCCGACCAGGAAGGCGTTCCACGAGTTGTGCGTGGCGAACGCCGCCGCGAACACCGGCGCCAGGGTGGATACCGAGCCGTCCATCAGCCCGACCAGGCCGGGCTGGACGATCTGCAGCACGAAGCGACGCTTCGCGTTGGCCATCTCGTCGACCCGCCCCTCGGTCGGCGGCGTGCTCTCGTCGATCTCGTCCGCGGTCGCCTCGTGCGCCGCCTCGGCCACCGCGAGGTCGCCGAACAGGTTGCGGATCGAGGCGTCGGAGGTCTTGCTCGCCGCCTGGTGGTAGAACCGGCTGGCGTTGGCCTCCATCTGGCGTGCCTGGCGGCGCATCCCCTCGGCGCCACCCAGCTTGGCGAGCCCGGTCGGCCGCTCCTGCAACACGCCGCGGATGCTGTCCGGGTCGATCTTCGGGATGGTCTCGCCGAACTTGCGCCGGAACAGCTCGATCAGCCGGTGCCGGTGCTCGGTCTCCTCCTGCGCCATGTCCATGAACATGCGCGAGCTGTCCGGGTAATCGATGCGCAGCGATTCCGCGAACTCGGTGTAGGCGCGGGTCGCCTGCTCCTCGTTGCCGATCGCCAGCGCCAGGATCTCGGCGTCGCCCAGGTCCTCGAAATGCCGCACGCGGCGGAACCGGCTGGCGGGTCGCTGGATGGTCGCACTCACAAACGTATTCTCCGAAAAACGGTTCAAAGGCTTCGGCGGGTCAAGGTTCCCCGGGAACGGGCACGGCGCCCATCGCGGCCGAGACGGCGCGCGCGGTCTGCCGCACCGAGGCGCCGAGCGGCGCCACCCGGGCATCGACCAGCCGCGCCATCGGCCCCGAGGCGGAGATCGCGGCGACCACCGTTCCCGTCTCGTCGAACACCGGCGCCGAGACGCAGCGCAGGCCCACCGCGTGCTCCCCGTCATCGACGAAGTAGCCGGCGACCCGGGCCGCTTCAAGGTCGGCCCGCAGCGTCGCCGGCACCGTGAGGGTGCGCTCGGTCAGGCGCGGCATCCCGTGCCGGCGCAGGACGGTCGCGAACCGCTTGGCCGTGGCGCCGGACAGCATCGCCTTGCCGACCGCCGAGCAGTGCAGCGGCACCCGCGAGCCGGGCCGGGCGAAGGCGCGCATCATCTGCCGGCACTCGACCTGCGCCAGGTAGACCGCCTGCCCGTCATCCTCGACCGCGAGGTTCACCGTCTCGCCGCTGTCCTCCATCAGCTCGCGCATGTGTGGCCGGGCGAGGCTCACCAGGCTGCGGCTCTTGGTGAAGGCGCAGCCGGTGGCGAACGCCTGCACGCCCACCGACCACAGCCGGCCCTCGGGGTCGAACCGTACGTAGCGTTCCTGCTCGAGCGTGGTCAGCAGCCGGTGCGCGGTGGACGGCGGCAGCCCGACCTGCTGCGCCAGTTCGGTGAGCGTCACCCCGTCATCGACCGATCCCGCGATCCGGTTGAGCAGCGCCAAGGCGCGGACCAGGGATTGCACGTGTTCGCTCATGCCGCAGACCAAAACCTAACACCCTGAAACCAAATAGCGAACGCTCCCCACTTCCACAATGCGGGATTATCTCCCGCATGACGGTATCGTCTGCCACAGTGCCCGGCGTCGGCAACGCGCGGCAGGGAGGCGTCGGATGGCCAGGATGAAGGCGGTGGAAGCGGCGGTGCAGGTCATGGAGCGCGAGGGTGTCACCGTGGCATTCGGCGTGCCGGGGGCGGCGATCAACCCGCTCTACGCCGTGCTGCGCCAGCGCGGTTCGATCCGGCACATCCTGGCGCGCCACGTCGAGGGCGCCTCGCACATGGCCGACGGCTACAGCCGCGCCATGCCCGGCAACATCGGCGTCTGCATCGGCACCTCGGGCCCGGCCGGCACCGACATGATCACCGGCCTCTACACCGCGATGGCCGACAGCGTGCCGATCCTGTGCATCACCGGCCAGGCGCCGCGCGCCAAGCTGTACAAGGAGGACTTCCAGGCGGTCGACATCGAGGCGATCGCCAAGCCCGTGACCAAGTGGGCGGTGTGCGTGCGCGAGCCGGCGCTGCTGCCGCGGGTGTTCCAGCAGGCGTTCCACGTCATGCGCTCGGGCCGCCCCGGCCCGGTGCTGGTCGACATGCCGATCGACGTGCAGATGACCGAGATCGAGTTCGACATCGACACCTACGAGCGCCTGCCGGCGTACCAGCCGGCCGCGTCGCGCCGCCAGGCCGAGCGGGCATTGGCGATGCTGAACGAGGCCGAGCGGCCGCTGATCGTCGCCGGCGGCGGCGTCATCAACGCCGACGCCAGCGCGCTGCTGGTCGAGTTCGCCGAGCTCGTCGGCGTGCCGGTGATCCCGACGCTGATGGGCTGGGGCGCGATCCCGGACGACCACGACCTGATGGCCGGCATGGTCGGGCTTCAGACCAGCCACCGCTACGGCAACGCCACGTTCCTCGAGTCCGACTTCGTGTTCGGCATCGGCAACCGCTGGGCCAACCGGCACACCGGCTCGGTCGAGGTCTACACGCGCGGCCGCCGCTTCATCCATGTCGACATCGAGCCGACCCAGATCGGCCGGGTGTTCGGCCCCGATTTCGGCATCGTCTCCGACGCCGGCGCCGCGTTGCGGGAGTTCATCGCGGTGGCCCGCGAGATGCGGGCCGCCGGCACGCTGCGCGACCGTTCGGCTTGGGCGGCGTCCTGCCTGCACCGCAAGCAGGCCATGCTGCGCCGCAGCCATTTCGACGCGGTGCCGCTGAAGCCGCAGCGGGTCTACCAGGAAATGAACGAGATCCTGGACCGCGACACCTGCTACGTCACCACGATCGGCCTGTCGCAGATCGCCGGCGCGCAGTTCCTGCACGTCTACCAGCCGCGCAACTGGATCAACTGCGGCCAGGCCGGCCCGCTGGGCTGGACGCTGCCGGCGGCGCTCGGCGTGCGCGCGGCGGACCCGGACCGCAAGATCGTGGCGCTTTCCGGCGACTACGACTTCCAGTTCATGCTGGAGGAGCTGGCGGTTGGCGCGCAGCACAAGCTGCCGTACCTGCACGTGGTGGTGAACAACTCGTACCTGGGCCTGATCCGCCAGTCGCAGCGCGGCTTCCAGATGGATTTCGAGGTGAGCCTCGCGTTCGACAACATCAACACCGCCCCCGACGGCGACGCGCCGGCGGGCTACGGCGTCGATCACGTGGCGGTGGCCGAAGGGCTCGGCTGCAAGGCGATCAGGGTGCGCAGCCCGAACGAGTTCAAGGACGCCTTCGCGCGGGCGCAGGCGCTGATGGCGGAGCACCGGGTCCCGGTGGTGCTGGAGTTCATCCTTGAGCGCGTGACCAACATCTCGATGGGCACCGAGGTCGACAGCGTCAACGAGTTCGAGGATATCCTGTGCCTCGACCCGTCGCTGTCGATCCACCGCGGTCAGGATATGGCGGCGGTCGAGCCGGCCGGCAAACAGCTCGAACCGACACGCTGACCGAGCGGGAGGAGAGACAATGAATATCGGGTTCATCGGCCTCGGAATCATGGGCCGGCCGATGGCGGGCCACCTGCTCGCCGGCGGCCACACCTTGTTCGTCCACAACCGCTCGGCGCCGGCGCGGGAAGTGCTGGACGCCGGCGCCACCGCCTGCTCCGACGCCGCCGAGGTCGCGCGCCGGGCCGACACGATCATCACCATGCTGCCGGACACGCCGGATGTGGAGGCGGTGCTGTTCGGGCCGGGCGGGGTCGCCGAGGGGTTGTCGGCGGGCAAGACGGTCATCGACATGAGCAGCATCGCCCCGGTCGCGACCAAGCAATTCGCGCGGCGAATCAACGAGCTGGGCTGCGACTACCTCGACGCGCCGGTCTCGGGCGGCGACGTCGGCGCCAAGGCGGCCAGCCTCACCATCATGGTGGGCGGCCCGGAGCGGGCGTTCGCGGCGGCGCGCCCGCTGTTCGAGCTGATGGGCAAGAACATCACGCTGGTGGGCGGCAACGGCGACGGGCAGACCACCAAGGTCGCCAACCAGATCATCGTGGCGCTGACCATCGAGGCGGTGGGCGAGGCGCTGCTGTTCGCTTCCAAGGCGGGCGCCGACCCGGCGCGGGTGCGCCAGGCGCTGATGGGCGGCTTCGCCAACTCGCGCATCCTGGAAGTCCACGGCGCGCGCATGGTCGAGCGCGACTTCGCGCCGGGCTTCCGCATCGAGCTGCACCAGAAGGACCTGAACCTCGCGTTGCACTCGGCCCGCGCGTTGGGTGTCAGCCTGCCCAACACCGCGACCTGCCAGGAGCTGTTCAACGCCGCCGCCGCCGCCGGCGGCAAGGCGTGGGACCATTCCGGCATGGTGCGGGTGTTGGAGAAGCTGGCCTGCCACGAGATCGGGCAGGCCGCCGAGTAGGTGAGCGAACGAACACTCCTGCTGCGGATGTTCGAGGCGGCGGTCACTGCGGCGGCCGCCTCGGCCTGCCTGCCGCCGGTGCTGCCACCGCCGCCGCC
>CAXTVL010000179.1:0-6009 GCA_964247515.1 uncultured Acetobacteraceae bacterium
CCGGCCGCCCGGCGCGCGGCGGGGCGCGCAGTTCGGGCGCGTCCGGCGTCCTCACCCGCGACATGCGGCGTGCTCCACCATCCAGGCGCAGAGCTGCGGAAAGCTCATCCCGCAATGCGCCGCCTGCTCCGGCAGCAGCGAGGTGGGCGTGAGTCCCGGCTGCGTGTTGACCTCGAGCAGCACGAGGCGCCCGGGCTCGCCCGCGGTATCGTCGTAGCGGAAATCGGCGCGGCTGGCACCGCTGCAGCCGAGCGCCCGGTGCGCCGCGGTGGCGACGCTCATCGCCTGCTCGGCGATATGGGGATGCACGGCGGCCGGGATCACATGCCTCGAGCCGCCATCGGCGTATTTCGATTCGTAGTCGTAGAAGCCGTGCCGGGGCGCGATCTCGGTCACGGCCAGCGCGCGGCCGTCCAGCACCGCCACGGTGAGTTCGCGCCCGGCCACGTATTCCTCGACCAAGGCAAGCGGCCCGAACGCCCACTCCGCGGCGATCGCCGCCGGCCGGTTGTCACCCGCGCCCACGATCGTGACGCCGACCGAGGAGCCTTCGTTGACCGGCTTGACCACGTATGGCCGCGGCCACGGATCCTCGAACTCCAGGCTGGCGATCTCGATGACGCGGCCGGCGGCCACCGGCAGGCCGGCGGCGGCGAACACCGCGCGGGCGGCCACCTTGTCCATCGCCAGCGCCGAGGCGCGCACGCCGGAATGGGTGTACGGGATCGCCAGCCAGTCGAGCACCCCCTGCATGGCGCCATCCTCCCCGAAGCGGCCGTGCAGCGCGTTGAACACCGCGTCGGGCGCCGGGTCGAGCGCCGCCAGGGTGGTGCGCAGATCGGGTCCGACATCGACCGGCAGCACGTCGTAGCCGGCCTCGCGCAGCGCCGCCACGACCTTGGCGCCGGAGGCGAGGCTCACCGCCCGTTCCGCCGAGATGCCGCCGTAGAGCACCGCGACCCGCTTCATGCCGGCACTCCCACCCGGCGAATCTCCCAGTGCAGCGCTATGCCGGACGCCGCTCGCACTCGCGCGCGCAGCTCCTCGCCCAGACCTTCGAGGTCGGCGGCGGTGGCATGGCCAGAGTTGAGCAGGAAGTTGCAGTGCTGCTCGCTGACCATGGCGCCGCCGCGCGCCAGGCCGCGCCCGCCGACCGCGTCGATCAGCTCCCACGCCTTCATGCCATCCGGGTTGCGGAAGGTCGATCCGCCGGTGCGGGCGCGCACCGGCTGGGTCGCCTCACGCGAGCGGCGGATGTCGTGCATCCGCGCCGCGATCAAGCCCGGGTCGCCCGGTGTGGCGCGCAGCCGTGCGCGGACCACCACCGAGTCGGGCGGCAGCGCCGCGTGGCGGTAGGCGAAGGCGAGCTGGCCCGCGTGCAGCCTGACCAACTCGCCGGAGCGGGTCACGATCTCCGCCCAGTCGAGGCAGCCGGCGAGGTCGCCGCCATACGCCCCGGCGTTCATCGCCACGGCGCCGCCGACGCTGCCGGGGATGCCGCTCAGGAATTCCAGCCCGGCCAGGCCCGCCGCCGCCGCCCGCTCGGCCACGGTCGCGTCGAGCGCCGCCGCCCCGGCGACGATGCCACCATCCTCCACGACAACCTCGCCGAACCCGCGCGCCAAGCGCATCACCACGCCCTGCACACCGCCGTCGCGCACGATCAGGTTGGAAGCCGCGCCGATCGCCAGCACCGGGACCTCATGCGGCAAGCCCGCGAGCACGACGCGCAGATCTTCGACATCGGCCGGGCGGACCAGCAACTCCGCCGGGCCGCCGACGCGAAACCAGGTGGCGGGGGCGAGCGGCGCGTCCGGCTGCACCCGGCCACGCAGCGGTGGCAGCAGCTCCGCCAAGCTGGCCGATGGCGTCATCATGCGCGGCCACGCAGCAACGGGCGCTGCGGCTGGCTGGCCTGCAACTCGCTCAGCTGCTCGGGCAACGTCGCCGCCCATTGCGAGACGGTTCCGGCTCCCAGGCAGACCACGAAATCACCGGAGCGCGCGATCGCGTGCACCATCTCGGCCAAGTGCTCCGGCCCCGGCAGCGGGACCACGCTGCGATGGCCGCGCGCCCGCAAGCCATCGACCAGCGCGTCGCGGTCGTAGCCTTCGACGCGTGCTTCGCCCGCGGCGTAGACATCGGCCACGATCACCGTGCCGGCATCGTTCATGCAGGTGCAGAACTCCTCGAACAGCGAGGCCAGCCGCGAGTAGCGGTGCGGCTGCACCACGGCCACGACCTCGCGCGCCCCCGCCTGCCGCGCCGCCTTGAGCACCGCCGCGATCTCGACCGGGTGGTGGCCGTAATCGTCGATCACCGTGATGCCGCCGGCCTCGCCGGTGCGGGTGAAGCGGCGCTTGACGCCCTTGAAGCCCGCGAAGGCGCTGCGCAGCGTGCCGTCCTCGATCTCCATCTCGACCGCGATCGCGATGGCGGCCAGCGCGTTCTGGACGTTGTGGCTGCCCAGCATCGGCAGCCGGAACGGCCCCATGCGGCGGCTGCGGTTGCGCGCCCGGTCGGCGACCGTCACTTCGAACGTCGAGCCCATCTTGTCCGGCACCAGCCGCTCGGCGCGCACGTCGGCCTGCGGGCTGAAGCCGTAGGTGACGATGCGGCGGTCCGACAGGCGCGGGATCATCTGCTGCACGCCGGCATGGTCGGCGCACAGGACGGCGAAGCCGTAGAACGGGATGTTCTGCACGAACTGGTCGTAGCCCGCGACCATCGCCTCGGCGCTGCCCCAGTGATCGAGGTGCTCGGGGTCCATGTTGGTCACGACGGCGATGGTCGCCGGCAGGCGCAGGAAGCTGCCGTCGCTCTCGTCGGCCTCGACCACCATCCACTCGCCCGCCCCCATGCGGGTGTTGGTGCCATAGGCGTTGATGATGCCGCCGTTGATGACGGTGGGGTCGAGGTGGGCGGCCTCCAGCACGGTCGCGATCAGGCTGGTGGTGGTGGTCTTGCCGTGGGTGCCGCCGACCGCGATCGCCCAGCGCAGCCGCATCAGTTCGGCCAGCATCTCGGCGCGCCGCACCACCGGCAGGAACTTCGCGCGCGCCGCCTGCACCTCCGGGTTGTCCGGCTGCACCGCGGTCGAGGTGACGACGACTTGGGCGGCGCCGAGGTTGGCCGCCTCGTGGCCGATCGCCACCGGGATGCCGCCCTCGCGCAGCCGGCGCACGTTGGCGCCCTCGGCGATGTCGCTGCCCTGCACCGCGTAGCCCAGCGTGTGCAGCACCTCGGCGATGCCGGACATGCCGATGCCGCCGATGCCGACGAAATGGATCACGCCGATGCCGAGCGGCAGCGCCCTCATGCCACGCGCTCCGCCACCAGGCGCAGCGTGGCGTCGGCCAGGGCCGATGCCGCGTCGGCGTGCGCGTGCGTGGCGGCGGCACGAGCGGCGGCCATGAGCACGTCTGGATTTTGCAGCAGGTTTGCGATTTGCACGGCAAGTCCCTGCGGCTCGAACTGCGGCTGCGGCACCACCCAGGCGGCGCCGGCGCGCTCCAATGTCCGCGCATTGGCGCTCTGGTGGTCGTCGATGGCGTTCGGCAACGGCACCAGGATCGACGGCCGCCCGGCGATCGCCAGTTCCGCCACGGTCGACGCGCCGGCGCGCGCGACCACCAGATGCGCGTGGCGCAGCCGGGTCGCGACGTTGGCGAAGAACGAGGCGAGTTCCGCGTCGATACCGCTGCGGTCGTAGGCCGCGCGCACCCGCTCCAGGTCTTCGCCGCGGCATTGCTGAACCACATGCAGCCGCGCACGCAGTTCCGCCGGCAGCAGCGCCAGTGCGCTCGGCACGACGTCGCTGAAAACCCTGGCGCCAAGCGATCCACCCAGTACCAGTAGTTCGACACGCTCTGTCGGAGTCGCGTAGGCGTGGCCGGCAAGGGCGGCCAAGGTGGCACGCACCGGGTTGCCGACGATCTCGGTGCGCGTCCCGGGCGGCACCCGCGCGGTGTCCGCCTGGCTCAGCGCCAGCAGGTCGCAGCGCCGGGCCAGCAGGCGGTTGGCGCGGCCGAGCACCGCGTTCTGCTCGTGCAGCAGCAGCGCCGGTCGGCGGCGCAGCAGCGAGGCGCCCAGGATTGGGGCGACGCTGGGATAGCCGCCGAAGCCCACGACGACGGCGGGGCCGAGCCGTTCCAGGATGGCGCGCGCCTGCAATGCACCTCGCGCCATCGCCAGGAACGCCTTGGTGCCCCGGACCGCGCCGCGCCCGGCCACTCCGGCGCCGGAGAGCACGAACCGCTCGGCGTTCGCGAACACCGTTGACGACAAGCCCGCCGAGCGCGAATCGGTCATCAGCGCCACACGCTGCCCGCGCGCCAGCAGCGCCTCGGCCAACGCTTCGGCCGGGAAGAAATGCCCGCCGGTGCCGCCGGCGGCGATCACGACCGGACGCAGGTGGGCGCCTCTCATGGCGCGTCGTTGGCGTGTCTGCGGCGCGTCAGCGCCAGCAGCAGCCCCATGGCGAACGCCACCGCCAGCGCCGACGAGCCGCCATACGAGACGAACGGCAGCGTCATGCCCTTGGTCGGAATCAGGTGCAGGGTGGAGGCCATGTTGACGAACGCCTGCAAGCCGAAGCTCGCGAGCAAGCCGCTCGCCGCCAGCACCACGAACATGTCGCCCTCGGCCACCAAGCGCAGCAGGCCGCGCAGCACGATGAACGCGAACACCGCGACCAGCATCAGGCACACCACCATGCCGAACTCCTCGCCGGTGACGGCGAACACGAAGTCGGCGTGGGCGTCGGGCAGCACGTCCTTGACGTGGGCCGCGCCCGGCCCCCGGCCGCGCCGGCCCCCCCAGCCGCACGCCGCCCCCGCGCGGGTGACCTGATAGTTGTCGCCCGCCGCCGGGTCGAGGAAGCGCGTCACCCGGCTGCGCACATGGGCGAAGAACACGTATGCCCCGACGCCACCCAGCGTGATCGCGCCGGCGAGTCCACCGACGAGCACGAGGTTCAGCCCGGCCACGAACAACTGCACGAAGAACACGCCGGTCACGACCGCCAACATCCCGATATCGGGCTGCGACTTCAGCAGCACCGCGATCACCGCGTAGACCGCGAAGGCGATCGCCATGCCGGGGAACCGGCCGGGCCGCTTGCCCTCGGCCAGCAGCCACGCCGCGACCACGGCGAAGCACGGCTTCAGGAACTCGCTCGGCTGCAACGACAGCACCGGCAACGCGATCCAGCGCCGCGCCCCCTTGATGTCGACGCCGATCACCAGGGTGAGTGCGGTCAGCGCCATGGCCACGAGGCAGCCGGCCAGCGCCACCCGCCGCACGCCCTTCGGCGTCAGCAGCGACACCGCAACCACGACCAGGCCGGCCAGCAGCAGGAACACCACCTGCTTGGCGACCAGCATGTCGCGGGCTTCGTGGATGCGCTCGGCGACGGCCGGGCTCGCGGCCAGCACCATGACGTAGCCGAAGCCGATCAGCACGGTGACGGCCAGCAGCGTCCAGCGGTCGACGGTCCACCACCAGCGACCCAGCACCGAGGTGTCGGCGCGCGACATCGCCGTCATCAGGCGGCGCTCCGCAACTGTGTCACCAGACTCGCGAAATGTTGGCCGCGCGCCTCGAAGCCGCTGTACTGGTCGAAACTGGCGCAGGCCGGCGAGAGCAGCACCGTGGCGATGCCGTCCTGTCGCGCGCGCGCGAACGCCGCCGGCACCGCGACATCGAGCGTCCCCGCGATCCCATGCGGCACGGTGGCGGCCCGCAACGTCCGCGCCAGCAACTCGGCGTCGCGGCCGATCAGCAACGCGTGGCCGATGCGCGCAAAGTACGGCGACAGTGCCGCGATGCCGCCCGCCTTGGCGATGCCGCCGGCGATCCAGACGATCCGCTCGTGGCAGGACAGCGCCCGTGCCGCGGAGTCGGCGTTGGTCGCCTTGCTGTCGTCGATGAAGGTCACGCCGTCGATTTTTCCAACCGCCTGCTGGCGATGCGGCAAGCCGGGAAAGCTCGCGACGCCAGCCGCGATGG
>CAXTVL010000180.1:0-4187 GCA_964247515.1 uncultured Acetobacteraceae bacterium
GCTGTTCGACAGCCTGGCGCGGGAGCGCCACGAGCTCGACGTGGCGCCGTTCGCCGGCTGGGACGAGGCGGCGCTGCGCCTGTTCGTGACCGTGGGGCTGTTCGGGCGGACGCTTGACTCGCCGTTCGAGCAGGCGTTGCGGCGGCTGATGCGGCGCACCGGCCTGAGCGGGCCGGGACGGGCCGAGCTGCACCGGGTGGTGGGCCTGGCGCACCTGCTCTGGGTCGCGGCACGGGCCGGGGATTTGTCCCGGCTGCTGCCGACCTGCCTGGCGCGGCCGGTGCTGGAGTTCGCGGCCTACCGCCTGCTGGCGGCGCTCGACACCGCGTCGTTCGTCCGCTGCGGCTATCTGGGCTTGCTGCGCCGCGTCCCCGACCCGGGCGGGGCCGCGCACCTCGAGGCCAGCGCCGCCACCACCTCGTTCGGCGGCCTGCTGCGCGGGCTGCTGGACAGCGCCGAGTTCGCCTCGGCCAACCCCGGTGTCGATGCCGAGACCGTGCGCGCCTTCCGGCTCGACTGCGACGCGGTGCCGCCGCCCGGTGTCGACTACCCGACGCTGCCGGCGGGCGCGCGGGTCGAGTTCGCCGACCACGACCCGGAGTGCCGGCGCTACCTGTTGGCTGGCTGGCATGATGTCGAGGACATCGGGGTGTGGGGGAGCGCCGCGCGCAGCACGGTGCTGTTCCGGCCCGCCGGGGCGCTGGGCGAGGGTGCCACGCTGTCGATCGCCGGGCGCCTGCCGGGCGTGCCGCGGACGGGGCCGCGCCCGTTGCGGGTGCGGGTCAATGCCGGTCCGGCGCAGGCGTTCGGTCTCGCCGACGGGGAGTGGAACACCGTCGCGGTCGCGTTGCCGGCCTTGGACGCCGACGAACGCGGCTACGTCGTGGAATTCGATGTGGGCGAGGTGGTCAACCTGGCGCGGCTGGGACTCGACGCCGACAGCCGGGATTTCGGGTTGCGCCTGCTCGACCTGACACTGGCGACGACCGGGACCGAGTAGCGCGGTCCGCCCACGTCATTGACAACGATCACGGTTTGTTCTCAGAAATGGACCCAGGACGACCGGGCCGCCGATGGGTTGGGTGAACCACGGCTGGCAATACGCAACATGACCAACCTATCATCATCAAGGAAACAAGGGTTAATGGATTGTATGTTGAGGACGCTGAAATCCGATATGTTCCTGGTAGTCGGTATTACGATCTTCTAAAATCCACCTGCATACATTAGTTGTTAGTAACATTGTTTCAATGGAAAAGATTGAAAATAGAGCGGTGAAAGACAGTCCGGCATTATTATCTTTATAAGTAGCCCACCCACCCGAGCATTCGAACACCGCCGCCGTCGTGAACGAGGCTTTTCCACTCGCCAGCCAGCACACCAGCGCCGCGATCTCCTCGGTGGTGCCGAAGCGGCCGTGCGGGATCTTGCCCAGCACGAACGCGATGTGCGCCTCGCTCATCTGGTCGAAGGTCGGCGTCCGCACCGCCGCCGGGCTCACCCGGTTGACCCTGAACTCCAAATTTGCACGTTCCTCGCCGGGCACCTTGTTGAAGTCGATCACCCCGGCCTTGGAGGCCGCGCAGTCAGCGACGTTGGGGTTGCCCACTTAACCGGAGATAGAGGCAGTGGTGACGATGCGGCCGCAGCCGTCGGCGCGCATGTGCGCCACTACAGCGCCTCGACACCGACCGCCGGGATTTCGGGTAGCGTCTGCCCTGACGCCTACGCCGCCAGCCTGATCGACGTGGAGGACCGCACCGCGTGATCGCCTATCACATCATGGTCCATGCGGATCCGGCGCACGCCGCGAGGCTGCTGCGCTGGCTCCACACGCAAGACGACCTGTTCCTCGTGACATGCGACGAGCCCGGTGCCACCGCGACGTTCGCGGCGACCGGCTTGCGCGCCGACAACGTGGCACTGGTCGCGATCCCGCCCATGACATGGGGCGGCATCGGCATGGTCGATTGCCTGCTCGGCGGGATGCGCCACTTCCTGTCCGCCGCGGCCGACTGGGAGTGCTACGTGCCGCTGAGCGACAGCGACATCCCGCTGCGCCCGAAGTCGGACATCAAGGACCGGCTGCGCCAGTTGTTCGACGACGGCCGACGCAGCCTGTGCCACTTCGAAGGGCAGGCGGGCATCGAGAGCATCGGCTTTCCTCCGCTCGCCCGGCCGCATTCGACGTTCGCCCGTGCCCTGCGGGTCAGGGACGACCTGACATTCCATGTGCACGGCGACGTCGAACCGTTCTTCCAATCGCTCGACGCGAGTCCGATCATGGACGCAAGGCTGCGGCTGTCGTTCGACGTGCGCGACGCCATCTGGGAGAAGGCGCTCTACATCGGCCCGCTGACGCCGGACCAGGTGTCGTTCAGGAAAGCGTTCTTCGCCGACCACGTCCCCACCTTCGCCAAGATCTGGTCGTTGCTGCTGAGCCGCCCGGCCTGCGACTGGCTTTGCCGATCGAGCCTGACCGTCCTGGCGCGCGCGGTGGTGTCGAACAGCTTCATCCCGGAGGAGACGATGTTCTCGACGATCTTGAACAGCGCCGCGTGTCCGCTCCGCGCCGAACTGGCGCAGCAGAGCATCCGTTGGAACAACGGCGCGCCGGCGCGGATCGGCGACGGCACGCTGGCGGAGTTGCAACGCACCGACGCCCTGTTCGCGCGAAAGGTGGTGGCCGACAAGGCGGCCGCCGTCCTCGCCTGGGCGGACCGCAACGCGGCCGGTCAGTAGGTCGCCCGGCCGCCCGAGCAGTCGAACACCGCCGCCGTCGTGAACGAGGCCTCCCCGCTCGCCAGCCAGCACACCAGCGCCGCGATCTCCTCGGTGGTGCCGAAGCGGCCGAGCGGGATCTTGCCCAGCATGAACGCGATGTGCGCCTCGCTCATCTGGTCGAAGATCGGCGTCCGCACCGCCGCCGGGGTCACGCAGTTGACCCGGATTTCGGATTTCGCGAGCTCCTTGCCGAGCGACTTGGTGAGGCCGATGACCCCCGCCTTCGAGGCCGAGTAGGCGGCGGCGTTGGGGTTGCCCTCCTTGCCGGCGATGGAGGCGATGTTGACGATGCGGCCGTAGCCGCCGGCCTGCATGTGCGCAACCACGGCCCGGTTGCAGTAGAACACCCCGTTCAGGTTGACGTCGATGACCCGCTTCCAGTCCTCGACCTTGTAGTCCCACACGGTCGCGTTCGGTCCGGTGATGCCGGCGCTGGCGACCAGGATGTCGATGCCGCCCAGCGCCGTGGCGGTGGCGTCGGCGGCGCGAGCCACCGCGTCGGGGTCGGCCATGTCGAGGCGTTCGGTGTGCGCGGCGCCGCTGGCCGCCAGCGCCTCGGCGTCGAGATCCCAGATCGCGACCCGTGCGCCCTCGCGCGCCAAGCGCTGCGCCACGGCGGCGCCGATGCCGGAGACGCCTCCGGTCACGACCGCCCGCCGTCCCTCGAACCGTTCGGTCATGGCGCTTTCCCCCGATCCGCTACGGCGTGACCCGCACGCCCTTCCAGAACGCCACCCGGTCCTTGATCTCGGCGGCGGCCTGCTTGGGCTCGCGGTAGTACCACGCCGCGTCCTGGTTGGTCTTGCCGTCGACCTGCAGCGAATAGTAGCTGGCGGTGCCCTTCCACGGGCAGACGCTGGTGGTCGGGCTGTCGGCCAGGTACTCGCGCTTGACCGAGGCGGCGGGGAAGTAGGCGTTGCCTTCGACGGTGGCGATGTCCTCGCTCTCGGCGATGACCTGGCCGTTCCATGTCGCTTTCATTGTGTGGCTCCCTGGCTGGTGGACGCATCCACCAGCCAGGCTAACACGCCGCGCGGTCGGTCGCGAGACGCTTAGTAGACCGGACGCACGTCGGCCTCGCGTTCCCAGATGCGACCCTTGCCGGCCGCCACCAGGAACGGCTCGGCCGCGCCGCCATCGGTCGCGACCACGCCCGGGCCGCTCGCGACGCCGGCGCGCGTCAGCAGCGGCTTGGCGCCGCTGGCGTAGCCGATCACCTTCAGGTGCGCGAAGGCGTCCGCCACGAAGCCCACCGCGGCACTGTCCTGCGCCAGCTCGCTCGCCCCCTGGTCGGACGCCTCGACCACCACCGCGTCGAACAGCACCGACGGAGAGCCGGCGAGCTGGGCGTCGGCCGGGGGGTGGCCCCCCCCCCCCCCCCCCCCCCCCCCCCGCCTGCGCCC
>CAXTVL010000180.1:4197-5985 GCA_964247515.1 uncultured Acetobacteraceae bacterium
ATGTGCACCCCGCCCGCACCGCGCACGCCGCCGAGCTTGCTCGCCACCACCTTCATGGTCGCGCCCATCGACTTCGCCCCGGCGGCGAGCGCCTTGACCGTCGCCGGGTCGGCCCCGGCGCCGACCAGGCAGCCGATCATCCGCCCCTTCAGCGTCGGCTTGGTCTTGCGGAGGATGCTGAGCGTGGGCGATCCCGCGAGGTCGGTGCGCGCCGGCACGCTCGCCTGCACGGTCTCGATCGGCCCGGCATGGCCGAGGCCGTCTGCCACCCGCTTGGCCAAGCCGGCATCGACATTGGCGAGTTGGCCCAACATGCGGTTTCGCACATGCGCCGTCTCCACCTTGCTGAGCTCGAACGTCAAGGCGGCCACGATGTGGTTTTGCTCCGGCGCGGTCTGGCTCATGAAGAATTGCCGCGCCTGGCTGAAGTGGTCGGCGAACGACTCCGGTCGGGTGCGCAGCTTGTCGCCTTCCTCATGGGCCGCGAAGCTGCGGAACCCCTGACGCGGGTCCTCGCGCGGCACGTCCTTGACCAGGGCGCTCGGCTCGTAGCTGACCCGGCCGGTCTGCAAGGAGAACTGCGCGTGCCCGTCGCGTTGCAGGTTGCGCATCGGGCAGCGCGGCTGGTTGATCGGGATTTGCGCGAAGTTGGGACCGCCCAGCCGCTTGATCTGGGTGTCGAGGTAGCTGAAGTTGCGGCCCTGCAGCAGCGGGTCGTTGGTGAAGTCGATGCCGGGTACGACATGGGTGGTGCAGTACGCCACCTGCTCGGTCTCGGCGAACACATTGGTCGGGTTGTTGTCCAGCACCATGCGGCCGATGACCTTGAGCGGGATCACCTCCTCGGGGATCAGCTTGGTCGCGTCGAGCACGTCGAAGTCGAGCTTCTTGGCGGTGTCCTCGTCGAACAACTGCACCGCGAGGTCCCACTCGGGCGGCGTGCCCTCGTCGATCGCGTTGTACAGGTCGCGGCGATGGTAGTCGGGATCGCCGCCGCTGATCTTCAGCGCCTCGTCCCAGACCAGCGATTGCAGGCCGAGCTTCGGGCGCCAGTGGAACTTCACGTAGGTGCTGCGCCCGGCGTCGTTGACCAGCCGGAAGGTGTGCACCCCGAAGCCCTCGATCATGCGTAGCGAGCGTGGGATCGCCCGGTCCGACATGACCCACATGATCATGTGCATGCTCTCGGGGGTCAGCGAGATGAAGTCCCAGAACGTGTCGTGCGCGCTGGCCGCCTGCGGGAAGCCGCGATCCGGCTCCTCCTTGACCGAGTGGATCAGGTCCGGGAACTTGATCGCGTCCTGGATGAAGAACACCGGGATGTGGTTGCCGACCAGGTCCCAGTTGCCCTCGCGGGTGTAGAACTTGACCGCGAAGCCGCGCACGTCGCGAGCCACGTCGGTCGAGCCGCGGTTGCCGGCGACGGTCGAGAAGCGGGTGAACACCGGGGTGCGGGCGCCGACCCGCTGGAAGATGTCGGCCTTGGAATACTGCGCCAGGCTCTCGGTCAGTTCGAAATAGCCGTGTGCCGCGGTGCCGCGGGCGTGGACCACGCGCTCGGGGATGCGCTCGTGGTCGAAATGGTTGATCTTCTCGCGCAACACGAAATCTTCGAGCAGCGTCGGGCCGCGCGCGCCGACCTTCAGCGAGTTCTGGTCGTCGCTGATCTTGACGCCCTGGTTGGTGGTCAGGGTGGGGCCGGATTCGACCACGGTACCGGTCGGTCGGGCGACCCGGGCCTCCGCCGTGGCGGGCGCCTTGGCCGGGGGCTGCGCCTCGGCCGGGGCC
>CAXTVL010000181.1:0-1377 GCA_964247515.1 uncultured Acetobacteraceae bacterium
GTGCTGATGCGGCTCGCGGTCACGGGGGCGGCGCCGGAGGCCACGGCCACGGTGCTGCTGGCGCCGGCGGTGTGGGGCCGGGCGCAAATGGACCTGCCGCTGCGCGCGGCGCTGTGGCTCGGCTCGCACACGCTTCCGGGCATGGTGCTGGCCGATGGCGGCCCGGTGCGGGTGCGCGCCAGCGACAACGTCCAGGCGCTGCTGCGGCTGTCGCGCGACCCGCTGACCCGGCACGACACGCGGGTCGACGCGCTGCGCGGCCTGGTCGACCTGATGGACGACGCGCTGCGCGCCGCCGCGCGGTTCACCACGCCCGGGCTGTTCCTGTACGGCGGCCATGACGAGCTGGTGCCCAAGCACGCGATGCGCGCCGCCTGGGAGAGGTTGCCGGCCGCGGCGCCCGAGCGGCTGGCCTACTACCCCGGCGCCTACCACCTGCTGCTGCGCGACCTCGGCCGGACGCGGGTGCTGGCCGACGTGCTGACCTGGCTGGCCGACCCCCTGGCACCGCTGCCCTCGGGTGCCGACCGCGCGGCCGCGGCGTGGCTGGCGCAGGCGTAGTTGCCGTATCCGGATACCGGGTCCAGTTTCCCGCCATGCCCATCGTCGTTGCAGCCCGTCGCGCCGCGTCCTTGTTGGCCCTGCTGGTGGCGGTGCCGGTCGCGGCACTTGGCGACACGCGCGCGGAGCTCTCGCACCTGGTCGGCCACGGCAAGGCGGAGCTGATCCAGCGCTTCGGCTACCCGAGCGACGCGATCACCACCGTCGACGGCGAGATCTTGACCTATGACAGCATCGACGCCGGCCGGGTGAACGGCAGGGCCGGGCAACGGACCCGCGAGGAGTACACCGACAGCACCAGGCCGTATGTCCGCAGCTACTCGTTCCGATGCAGGACGGACGTGGTGATCCGCAACGGGATCGTGCGGGCGTACAGCCGCAGCGGCAACGACTGCCATTGAGGCCCCGGCGCCTGGCGCTGCTGGCGGGCCTCGCCTGGGCACTGTCCGGGACCGGCGCCGGTGCCGAGACCTGCCGCTACGACGGCGCCACCAGCCATGCCGGCCATGTCGTCGTGGAAGCCAGGGCGACCACCGAGGGCGACACGGTCACGGTCGATGTCAGGCTGGCGTTCAGCCTCGCCACCTGGCTGTTCGACGCGCGCTACCTCCGCCAGGAGGTCAGCACCTGGCGCGGCGGCGCGTTGCGGAGCCTCGCGGTCAACGCCCGCGACAGCGTGGATCGGCGCATCGTGCGGCAGCAATGGGATGTGTACCGCCGCGCCGACGACGGGCTGCAGGCGTTCCGGGTGCAGGCCAAGACGCTGGCCGAGGTCCGGCGCCGGCCCCCCCCCCGGGGGGGCCCCCGGGGGGGGGG
>CAXTVL010000181.1:1387-5932 GCA_964247515.1 uncultured Acetobacteraceae bacterium
GCTGCGGGACTATGGGGCGGCCGGGCCGGAGCGTCGCCCCGACCTCGACCTCGCGGCGCCGGAGCTGTCGCCGGGCCTGCGCACGCCGCTGGCGCTGGCGTTCTACTGGAGCCGCTGGCTGCCGCCCGACGCCGGCGACGTCGCGGTGTTCCTGCCTGGGTTCAAGCGGAACGCGCGCGCGGCACTCGGCTTTCGGCCCGCGGTCGCGGGGGCGGGGTGGCGGCTGTGGCAGGCGGAGGCACGCAACGGCGCACTGAGCGGCGCCGCGCCATCGACCGTGCAGGCCTGGGTGACACCGGACCACCGCCTGCTGCAACTTGCCTTCGACGCGCACGCCGGTGCCGGCTCGGCGTCGGGCCTGATCCGGTCGCAAGGCTGTACCGGGTCATAGTCACCCGGATTGCAGTCACAAGGTGAGGCGCAACTGGCCGCGCGCCGACGAGGCGGGCGCGGACGGCGCCGCGCGGCGGGCGCGGTGGGTGCGGGCGGTGAACAACAGGTCCGGGTTGCGCCCGAACTCGCCGGCCAGCGCGCGCTCGAGGCTGAGGTCGTCCAGATCCTCCCAGCGCCGGCCGCGCAGCGCCCCGGTCGGCACCCGCACCAGCAACGCCGGCTCGGCCGACCAGGCCAGCAATTGTTCGACGCTGGCCAGCGCCAGCATGTCGCGCAGATGGTGCGCGGTCACGTAGGCGTCCGGACCGGCCCGGTGCGCCGGCAGGCCGGTGGCGCGGTCGAGGCCGTCTGGCCGGCGCCAGTAACGCAACCCCTGGTTCGAGTGGGTGGGCGCCTCCGGCCAAATGCGCAGGGCGCATTTGTAGGTGCAGATCCAGCGCGCCCGCCCGGTCGCGCGTCCAGTGATGGCGGTCCGGCACCAGCGTTGCTCGAACTCCGCCCGGTGCGCCGCCAGCGCCAGCAGGCCGGGCGGCCCCAGCACGCCCGCTGCCGCCTCGGCCCAGCTCGGCGCCTGGGCCACGTCCTCGTCGACGAGATGGTGGATGGCCGACGTCGCGGGCGAGATCGGGTGGCCCGGCCGGACCAGCGTGGCGCACGGGCCGGCCCGCAGCGCCCAGGCGCCGTCGGCACCCGGCGCCAAATCCTGCCAGCCCAGTTCCACCACGCCGCCATCGGCGAAGCTGTCGCCGGTGGTCTCCAGGTCGATGACGCGCAGGCAGGGCGGTTCCGGCACGATGAGTTTCCTTGCGGCGGCGAGTTAAATTGGGGTTAATGCACCGTTTCGGTAGTGTACGGCGGGGAAGCGGGTCATTGGCCACCGCGGAAGTGATCGACATCAGCGGCACCAAGCGGACGCGGCGGCGGCAGCTCCTACGGCGGGTCGGCGGCCCGTTGCTGGGCGTGGCGCTGGTCGTCCTGTCGATCCTGGGCGTGGCGTTCTACAGCTACCAGGCGAACCGGGCGGGTGCCCTGGCGCTGTCGGCCAACCTGCTGGACGGGCTGCGGGCGCGCATCGCGGGGGAGGTCAGCCGCTATCTCGGCCCGGCGTCGCAGGCGGTGCTGATCGCGCGCGACTGGGGGGGGCGCGGCGCCGTGTCCGACGGCCAGACCGCGCTCGAAGGCTTCGCCGCCAGCATGCTCGACCAGGTGCCGAACCTTGAGGGCTTCTACGTCGCCACCGGCGCCGGCGACTTCACCATGGTGCGGCGCGACCCGGCCGGCGGCACCGACACCAAGCTCATCACCAACCGCGCGGGCGTGCGCCAGGTCGCCTCGGTGCATCTCGACGCCGCCGGCGCGGTGCTGGACCGCAAGACCGATCCCACGGACGATTTCGACCCGCGCGGGCGGCCTTGGTACCAGGGCGCCCTCAAGGCGGACGGCATGTATTGGACCTCGCCATACGTCTTCTACACCACCCAGGCGCCGGGCATCACGGCGGCGATCCGCTTCACGCGCTCCGGCAGCGTCGATCGGGTGTTCGGCGTCGACATCACGCTGGAAGCGCTGTCCGGGTTCCTGGCCGGGCTGCGGATCGGCCAGAGCGGACGCGCCGCGATCATCGACGGCGCCGGCACGGTGATCGCGGCCCCGGGGCTCGCGCATCCCGCGGCGCCGGGCGGCGGGCCAAAGACGCTCGTTGCCGTGGCCGGCCTGCGCGACGCGGCGTTGACCGCCGCCTACGACCGCTACCGCGTCGACGGCTATGGCGGCCGCACCATCGCCGTGGGCGACACGCCCACCGTGGCGATCGCCTCGCGGCTGCCGGCCGCGGGGCAGGACTGGGTGCTGCTGATCGTGGCGCCGCAGCGCGACTTCACCGGCGATGCCGAGAGCAACAGCCGCAAGGACCTGCTGCTGTCGCTGATCACCATCGGCCTCGCGGCGGTGCTGGGGGTGCTGCTGGTGCGGCAGAACCGGCGCGCCGACCGCATGGCGCGGCTGCTGGCGCAGCAGCGCGAGAGCGCCGCCCGAGAGACCCGAGCGTTCTCGACGCTGGCGGCGCAGCCGGGCCTGTTCGATCCGGCGCAGAAGGCGCCGGGGCTGACCGAGGGCCTGGCCGAGATCAGCCTGGCTCGGCGTGCCAGCATCTGGCGCCTGTCCGGCGGCGACCGCGTCCTGCGCTGCGAGGATTGGTTCGAGCGCGACGGCGGCCATGATTCGGGGCTGGAGCTGTCCCGCTCGGAGGTGCCGAACCTGTTCCAGTCGCTCGACCGGGGCGAGACGATGGAGGAGGTCGACGCGGCGACCGACCCGCGCACCCAGGACGTGCACCGCCTGCTGATGCGCCCGTTCGGCAGCCGCACCCTGTCGGTGTTGCCGGTGCGTGGTCCGACCGGCCTGTCCGGCGCGGTGCTGATCGAGGACGCGCAACGCGGGCGGCAGGGGCGCGGCTTCGCCGACGCGGTCTCAAGCATCGCGGCATTGCGCATGGCCGGGCGCGAGCCGGAGGCCGTCCCGTCCAGGCAGCCGGAGCCGGCCATGGCCGATGCGGCCGCCGGCGCGCCGATCCGCGGCGCGTTCGCCTCCGCGTTGACGGCCGCCGAGACGGCGCCATGCGGTCCCGGTGTCACCTCGTTCCCGGCGGTCGCGGCGATGAGCGTGCATTTCGAGGATGCGGGGTCGCTGGCGCGGGCCGACCAAGGCGGCGGCGCCACGGTCGCGGACGAGATCGCCCGCGCGATGCAGGCGATCGCCACCCGCCACGCGCTGCCGTACATGAAGCTCACCGGGCACCATCTGGTCGCCGCCACGGGATGCGGGCCAGACCCCGACCCGCAGGCGGCTTCGCGCCTGGCCGACGCCGCCCTGGCGGCGCGCGAGGCGTGCTTCGCGCTGCTGGCCGGGGCGGGACAGGAGCCGGGGTTTCGCATCGGCATCGACTTCGGGGCGGCGTTCGGCTGTACCCTCGGTGATGGGCCGACGCTGTTCAACCTGTGGGGCGGGGTCATCCGCACCGCCGAACAGATGGCGCTGAGCGCCGTGGACGCGGGCTCGATCCAGGTCAGCGAGGGCGCCTATGGCCAGCTTCGCCAGCAATTCCTGTTCCGGGCGCGCGGCGTGTACTTCGTGCCGCGGATCGGCACCGCGCGCACCTTCACGCTGGCCGGGCGCCGATGAGGGCATGGCAGCCCATCCTGCCGGCGCTGGCCGCCGTCGGCCGCTTCACCCGCGCGCAGGCCTCGTTCCCGCTGGTGCTGGGCGCCGGGTCGTGGGGCGTGCTGCGCGAGGCGGCGCGGCCGCTGTCGTGGCGGCGGACGGTGCGGCACGAGTTCAACCGCGCCATGCGCCAGGCGACCGGCGGCGGCCTCGCCACTACGATGGTGACGGCGTCGCTGGCCGGGGTCGCGATGGTCTACGAGGCGCTGTACTGGCTGGGCGTGGCCGGGCAGGCGGGGCTGACCGGCTCGATCCTGGTGACGGTGCTGGTGCGCGAGCTGACGCCGCTGCTGGTGGGCTTCATCCTGCTCGGCCGCAGCGGGATGCTGAGCGTGACCGAGCTCGGCATGATGCAGGCCGACGGGCAGGTGCGCGCCATGCAGGCCAGGGGGATCGACCCGTTCCTGCTGCTGGTGCTGCCGCGCACCCTGGCGATGGCGGTGAGCAGCTTCACGCTGGGCATCATCTTCGCCGCCACCGCCCTGGTGTTCGGCTTCGTCGTCAGCGCGGCGGTCGGCACGGTGCAGGACTCGCTGTGGACGTTCCTCGACCGGGTGGTGAACGCGATGACGGTGCGCGACTACGTGGTGGTGCCGGCCAAGCTGCTGGCGATCGGCTTCCTGGTCGGGCTGAGCTGCTGCCTCACCGGGCTGCGGGCGCGCGACGACGACACGTTGGCGAGCCTGATGCCGCGCGGCTTCGTGCACGGTATCCTGGCGATCATGGTCACGAGCATCCTGCTCACCCTGGCGGCCTGAGCTTGGCGGAAAGCGGGCTTGCCCTGCAGCTCGACGCGGCGCTGCCGGCGTTCGAGGCGGAGGCGTTGCCCAACGTGGCCCTCGACCTGGCGTTGCGGCCCGGCGACTGCGCGCTGGTCGAGGCGCCCGACGCCGGGGCGGCCACGGCGCTCGCCGATCTGTGCAGCGGCATGAT
>CAXTVL010000182.1:0-5284 GCA_964247515.1 uncultured Acetobacteraceae bacterium
GATGGGGGGGGGGTGTTTCTGGAACGGCAGGGGGCAGCGGGGGCGCAACGCGGACGCGGCGGAGATCGCGGCCGCGCCGTGGTCCGGATCGCCGGCGACGCTCAGCACCAAATCGTAACGCGGCAACGCCGCCTCGTGGCCGGCCTGGGAGTACTCGATGAACCATTTCGTCCTGTTCAGCACGCGCCGCGCCAGCAGGTTCTCATAGGGGGTGTTGCCGTCGAGGGAGGCTACGATCAGGACGGTGCGGGCGGCACCGGGCACCGGCCCTTCGACGAAGCTCTTGCGGCGGCAGGCCATTCCGGCGAGGCGATGGACCTCGGGCCAGTCCTGCTGCTCCGCGCGGGCGGCGGCGAGGGCGCGACAGGCCAGGCTGTGCTCCGGGTCGGCCGCCAGCGCCGCCTCGGCGTGGCGCACCGCGCCGTCGGTGTCGCCGAGTGCCAGTCGCAGGCGGCTCAGCCTGCACAGGGTTTGGACGGGCTCGGGGCCGTCGTTGGATCGTTGCCGCTCGAGGGCGAGCGCTTCCTCCAGATGGCCTTGCGCCGCCGCGTGATCGCCCAGCAATGTCGCGGCCTCGCCGAGGTCTGACAGGCTGGCGGCGAGGCGGGCCGGATCGGCCGCCGCGCGCAGGCGCGCCACGATGTCCTGCAGGCGATGCCGCGCCGTCGCCACGTCTCCCCGCTCGCTCGCGACGGTGGCGGCGTCGATCAGGGCGTTGATGCCGCGCTCGCGTTCGGCGTTGCCGTCGCGGGCCGATGCCGCGCCCTCGCGCATGGTCGTCGACGCTCACTCAGCCGCGACGGCGGCGAGCTGCGAGCGCGGCGCGGCGACCTGGGCGTGGCGCAGCGTGCCTGCGACATGCACGCCGAAGCCCATCGCCAGCTCCGGATGCGACAGCACCGCGACGTCGAGGTCGTGGCGCGCCAGCAGCGCCCGCAGGTGCCGCCTGATCTCGGGCGAGGCGAGCACGGCCGGGTGCGCGCCCTGCGATGTCACCGCCGCCTCGGGGGCCGCACGCGCGCCGGCCTGCGCCTCGGCGACAGCAGGTCATCGACGTAGCAGACCGGCCAGATGCGAAGTACCGAGTGTCGGCAATCGATGTTCCGCCTGGCTTCCCTGTGGTGCGCGGTGACGATGTCCCAGTCAGCCATCCTGACGTCTTGGTCGGTCGTGGCTTCGGCGCGGCATGGCTGGAACAACTCGATGATCCGGGGCAGCGTGTCCGAGCAGAAGCTCGCGTAGTCGGCTTTTGCCGTGTCCATGCGGAACGTGAGGAAGTCGTCGTTCCTCGCATGATCGTCCGACACGTAGCCGGGGAAGCGGCCGCAGTAGGAAACCTGACCCGACAGGCCTCGGCGAAGCGTCCGCCGCAGGTCGAGTGCGCAGTGTCCTTCGCTCGCCTCCAGGCGCGCGTCCGACCCTGGCGTGCCGTATACGCGGCGGCGTCGAGCCCGTAGCGCGCGGCGGTCGCCGCAGGATGCGCGATGCCGGTGACGGCGCCGGTATCGTAGATGTCCTTCAGGCCCGTGTTCAGGATCCGATCCAAGAGACGAGGCTTGCCCTGGGGGAACGCGTTGCCGTTCTGATCGATGTTGTCCAGCCGGGCAGGCTCGTAGCGTTGGTCATCGTGCCAGGCGAGGACAAGCTCGCTGTCGGCCTCGGCCGACCTGACGTTACCGCGCCGGCAGTCACGACCGAATGAAGCAGACCTTGCCCACGGAGATGCTCGCGGGGTCGATAGGCGCCGCCGGGCGCAGGCGGTGGCACAGGTCGGTGAAGCTGTGGGCAAGCAGGAACGTGCCGCCCCAGCCCGGGCCGCCGTCCACGTCAGGACCGGGGTCGCCGTATTGGAACCAGTGATATACCCGCCCGTTGCCCGCCTCCGACACGTCCAGGCAGACCTGGTCGTCGCCCATATCTCTACCGATGGCCACCAATCCCTTCGGCAGGCGATAGCCGATACTCTCGACCTGCTCGACCACGTTGTAACTGAACCGCCCCGGTTTTGTCGGAGGCTCCAACTCTCGAGAGGATGGAGCCATGACGAAGAGAACACCGCCGCATAGTCCCGAGGTTCGCGCCCGCGCGGTCCGGATGGCCCTGGAGCACCAGGGCGAGCACGGCTCGCGATGGGCGGCGATCCAGTCGATCGCGGCGAAGATCGGGGGCTCGGGCGAGACGCTGCGCAATTGCGTGCGCCATGGCGAACGCGATGAAGGCGCGCGGGCCGGACCGACGAGCGAACAGCGCGAGCGGATCAAATCGCTGGAACGCGAGGTGCGTGAGCTTCGCCAGGCCGACGAGATCCTGCGCAAGGCTAGCGCGTATTTTGCCCAAGGCGGAGCTCGACCGCCCGTTCAAGCGATGAAGGCGTTCATCGACGAGAACCGTGAGGCCTACGGGGTCGAGCCGATCTGCCGGGCTCTGCCGATCGCCCCGTCGACCTATCACGAGCACGCGGCCCTGCACGGCGTCGGTCAGGGCCACCCGCACACCGACATTGGTCCCGAACTCCTGCAGCACGGCGCGCAAATCCTGGTCGACCACGACGTAATCGTATGGGGCGGACGGCCAGGCCGGTTCCGCCGCGAGCGCGCCGGCGTGGTCCATGCAGACGAACGCCGCAAGAGCTGCCCGTCGCAGTCCGAGATTACAGCTCCATGAACGTCGCTTTGCCGTTCGTGCCATGGCTTGCTGAACGACACCTCAAATCAACATGGCAAGCAGGAATTCGCGAAACATTGCGACGATTTCGTGGAACGCGCCACGGAATCGCAATGACTTCCGCCTCGCCCGGGGAATATCTGGGACGCGACCCAGCGCGTGCCAAACTCGCCCTTGGCAACTGGACATCTCGCAGATACACAAGGGTGGGGCGGAAGGGACAGACGATGCCGACGACGCACATCTGGAATGGCGCCAACGCGACGGCCACCGGCAGTCTCCCTTACATCTACGATCGGAACTACTACACGCTCGCCCAGCCGTTCGCGCCAGGCGACACGCTCTTCATCAACAGCGGCACGGGCGGCATCGGGAGCGTGAGCGGCGCGCTCGCCGCCATGACGACCGGCACCTACGACTTCGCTCCCAACGGCGGCTTCGCCGACCTGGTCACGGACAACATGGTCCTGGATGCGGCGAGCGTCATGGCCGAGTCCGGCGCCGGCAAGATGCAGTGGTTCCTGGGCGACCAGTTCGTCAATGCCGGCGCGATCGTGATCGGCTCGGCGGCGGCGTCGGGCAACGTGGACGCCCTGAGCTCGTCACCTGCCACCCTGACGAACCAGGGCTCGATCACTGTCCAGGACAGCAGCACGTTCCAGATGCAGCCGATCGTCATCACGGACGCCTTCGTGAACAGCGCCGGCGGCCTGGTCAGCGTCAACAGCGGCGGCTTGTTCTTCTTGAGCTCGATCGCGGGCTACGGCTCCGGCGGCCCGGTGAACACCACCAACAACGGCGTGATCGAGGTCAACGGCTATTCGGGCGTGGTGACGAGCGCCGACTTCCAGGGCAGCTACGGTGGCTCGGGCGTGCTCTCGGTCCGCGGCGTGCCTGGCGACGACGCCAACAACGCCAGTGCCGAGATCGCCGGCCCCGCCAGCGGCACCTTCACCGTGGCCAGCGGCAAGCTGAAGTTCGACACCACGCCCGTGGGCGGCACGGTCGCCTTCCTCGACAACAACGGGATCCTGTACGACAATGCCGGGTCATACCGCTACCAGCCCGGCAACCCGTTCGGCGCCACCGTGTTGGGTTTCCAGGCCGGCGACCAAATCGACGTCTTCGGCAACTTCCTGACCGGCCTGAACACCTACGGCCTGTCCTGGAACCAGGGCACCCATGTGCTGACGATGCTGGAGAGCGGCGCCTCCGTCGCGCAGTTCACCCTGTCCGGCACCTACCAGCAGAGCGACTTCCACCTCCAGGTCCGCGGCGACCTCGACGTCACCAGCCCGATGGTCATCACCACGACCTCGGTGGCGAACGCGGTCCCCGCCTTCGTGTACCGGGACACCACCACGGGCGTCACCGGCACCCAGAGCGGCTCGCCATACAACGGCCCGGTCGGCGGCCTGCAGACCCAGTTCATCTGGCCCATCAGCCAGGACAGCGCGAACATCACCGCCCTGGCACCCAACGTCTACCTCAAGGGCGGCGACGGCAACGACGCGCTCACCGCCATCGCCGGCAACAACGTGCTCGACGGCGGCTTGGGCAGCAACTTCCTGATCGGCGCGCCGGCGACGGGCGGCGGCAACGACACCTTCTTCCTCGACGGCGGCCAGGGCGTGACCTGGGACACGGTGGCGCAATTCCATCCCGGCGACAGCATGGCCCTGTGGGGCTTCGTGCCGGGCCAGAGCGGCACGTACTGGGGCGCCGACGAAGGTGCCGCGGGCTACACCGGGGCCACGCTCCACGCGGCCTTCGCCGGCGCCGGCACGGCGCTGAACAGTTCGGTGACGTTCGCCGGCATCTCGCTGGCAACCGAGCAGGCGCATTTCGCCATCAGCTCGGGCAGCTCCGGCGGGCGCTCCTACCTCTTCGTGCATTACAACCCCTGAGCAGGGCCCACGGCCGGGAGAGATCGTCATGCTTCCCACACTCGATGCCGTGGCCCCGCTGCAGGCCCTGGGTCCGGCGCCGGCCGTTGCGGCGAGCCACCCGGCCGACATCCAGGTCGCCGACATGGCGTCGCGCTCCGCCGCACCGGCGTCCGCGCAGGACGCGGCGGCGTTCTCGCGCGCCGTCCAGGCCTCGGAGCGACCGTCGGGCGTCACTGCCTCCATCGAGGCGCAAGCGGCGCTGCCGCCGTCCGCCGACAGCCTGGGCAGCCGCCTGGCGAGGCAGGCCGACGCCCTGTCGCACGCGGCCGCCATTGCCCGCATCCTGGACGGGGATGCGGTGCGGTCACTGGTCGCCCTGATCGGCGAAGACATGCGCGACGTGGCGCTGCGCGGGCGCGGGCTGTCCGGCCCCACCACCGCATCCACCCCGCAAGCGATCGCAACCGCCATGGCGGCGCACGACGCTCCCGCCCCTCGCCGAAGAAGCTGCGCGAGGCGCGCAGGAAAGGCCAGGTCGCCCCAGGGCAGTTGGTCACGGCGGCGGTCACGCTGACCGCCTTCGCTTACCTCTACGCCCGCTCCAGCGCGTTCGGCGGGGCCATGCAGGATGCGCTGCTGGCGGCATCGGCCCCCGCGGGGCGGGCCGTGCCCGGGGGGCGGGGGGGGGGCCCCCGTAGCGGGGGCGGGCGGGGGCGCGGCGGGGGGGGCGC
>CAXTVL010000182.1:5294-5904 GCA_964247515.1 uncultured Acetobacteraceae bacterium
GCCTCGGAGCGGCCGTTCCGCGCCGCCCTGGCGCTGCTCGCGCCCCGGCTCGGGAGCGACCTGGCCTGGCTGGTGGCCCCGTTCGCGGCGTCGATCGTGGCCGCGGCGGTGCTCGCGAACGTGGTGGTGAACGGCGGCGTGCTGGCGGCGGCGGAGCCGGTGTCGCCGAAGATGGAGCATCTGAACCCGATCGCGGGCTTCCAGCGCCTGCTCGGACTGCGCAACCTGATCGAGCTGCTCAAGGCGGTCTTGAAGGTGGCGCTGCTGGGCACGGTCGCGATCCTGCTCGTCGCGGCCTCGCTGCACGTGCTGGTGGAGCAGCCGAGCTGCGGTTTGCGGTGCGCGGGCCCGGGACGCGGCCCGGCGGGCCGTGCGGCGCGGTGACGACGGCCATTGGTCCTCGCGATCGGGGATGTGCGGGGAGCTTTTTTCGGTGGCGCCACAAGCTCCGCTGGTGATCTCATGGCCCGGGCGTGGCCGGTCGCGCGCCGCGCCCGATTGGGGAGTCTCGCCATGAGCCAGGAACTGCAGGGCAAGGTCGCGGCGATCACCGGCGCCGCGTCGGGCATCGGCCTCGAATGCGCCCGGGCCATGCTCGCCGCCGGCGCCC
>CAXTVL010000183.1:0-5879 GCA_964247515.1 uncultured Acetobacteraceae bacterium
CGTGCACGTCGAAAAAGGCGTGTCGATTGGCGTCACCCCGGCCAGGGCGCAGGCCAGCACCAAGCGGCTGCGCGCCGCCGCCAGCGGCGCCCAGGCCGTCGCGGTGCCGAGGTCGGCGGCCATGTCGGCCGCGCCCAGCATCAGCCCGAACAGCCGTGGCGTGGCGGCGGCGATGGCCTCGACGGCGGCCAGGCCACGGGCGCTCTCGATCAGCCCCACCAGGCTCGTGCCCGGCCGGTGCGCCGCCAGCAGCCGATCGAGGATGTGCAGATGGCCCGGACCGTCCGCCTTCGGCAGCACCAGGAAGTCGGGCGCGGCGGCGGAGGCCAGCAACGCGTCGAGGTCGGCGATGCCGGCGGCGGTGTCGAGCCCGTTGACGCGCAGCGCCCTGGCGATCGCGTCGGGAGCGGGGGCCGACAGGGTGGCGATGGCGGTGGCCCGTGCCCTGGGCTTGTCCTCGGGCGCCACGGCGTCCTCCAGGTCGATGACCAGCACGTCGGCGCCGGCCTCGGCGGCCTTGGCGAAGCGTTCGGGACGGGTTGCCGGCGTGAACAGCCAGCTCCGGGTCGGTCTCGTCTGACCGGGCATGTTCGATCTCCACAAGCAGGTGTCCACAACCAGTCGACAGCACGTCCGGATGCGGGCAACAAGGACGGAAGTCGCGTGAGGTGGGGGACGAAGCACGATGCGCGGCACGCTGGTTCTGGACCTGGACGGCACCTTGGTCGATTCCGTGCCCGACCTGGCCGCCGCCCTGGGCCGGGCGATGGCGGCGCGCGGGCTGGCCGGGTTCGGCCATGCCGACACGGCGGCGATGGTGGGCGACGGGGCACGGGCGCTGTATGCCCGCGCCTGCGACGCCCGCGCCGTGGCGTTCGACGCGGCGGCGTTCGAGGCCTTCCTGGCCGACTACACCGCGCACGCGGCGATCGAGACCCGCGCGTTCCCCGGCGCCGTCGAGGCGCTGCGGCTGATGCAAGGCCAGGGCTGGCGCTTCGCGCTCTGCACCAACAAGCCCGAGGCCGCGACCCGTGCCCTGCTCGACGCGCTGGAGCTCTCGCCCTGGTTCGCGGCGATCGGCGGCGGCGACAGCTTCGCCGTGCGCAAGCCGGACCCGGCGCACCTGCTGCTGACGCTGCAGGCCGCCGGCGGCACGGCCGACGCGGCGGTGATGCTGGGCGACCACCGCAACGACGTGCTGGCGGCCAGCGGCGCCGGGGTGCCGTGCATCTTCGCCGGCTGGGGCTACGGACGGCCGGCGATGGGCGACGGGGCGGCGGCGGTGGCCCCGGGGTTCGCTTCGGTGCCGGCGCTGGCGGCGGGGCTGGTCGCTCCGCGCTGACGAGCGCCGCTCAATGCACGACCTGGTCCAGCTCGCCCTTGGCGTAGCGCTCGCCCATCCGCTCCAGCGGCACCGGCTTGATGCGGCCGGCCTGGCCGGCGCAGCCGAACTGCTCGAACCGGGCGTGGCATAGCTCGCTGGCCGCCTTGGACGCGGCGGCGAAGAACTTGCGCGGATCGAACTCGTCGGGCTTCTGCGCCATCAGGCGGCGCATGGCGCCGGTCATCGCCAGGCGGATGTCGGTGTCGATGTTGACCTTGCGCACGCCGTGCCGGATGCCCTCCTGGATCTCCTCGACCGGCACGCCGTAGGTCTCCTTGATGTCGCCGCCGAACTCGCGGATCACCGCGAGCCATTCCTGCGGCACCGAGCTCGATCCGTGCATCACCAGGTGGGTGGTCGGGATGCGTGCGTGGATTTCCTTGATGCGCCCGATCGCCAATATGTCGCCGTCGGGCTTGCGGCTGAACTTGTAGGCGCCGTGGCTGGTGCCGATGGCGATCGCCAGCGCGTCGACGCCGGTCTGCCGCACGAAGCCCGCCGCCTGCTCCGGGTCGGTCAGCAACTGGTCGTGCGACAGGCGCCCCTCGGCGCCCGAGCCGTCCTCCTCGCCGGCCTCGCCGGATTCGAGCGAGCCCAGCACGCCCAATTCGCCCTCGACCGAGACGCCGACCGCGTGCGCCATCTCGACCACCCGGCAGGTGGTGCGGACGTTGTAGTCGTACTCGGCGGGAGTCTTCATGTCCTCGCGCAGCGAGCCGTCCATCATCACGCTGGTGAAGCCGGCGCGGATGCTGCGCTGGCAGACCGCCGGGCTGCCGCCGTGGTCCTGGTGCATCACCACCGGGATGTGCGGCCAGCTCTCGACCGCCGCCTCGACCATGTGCCGCAGGAACGCCTCGCCGGCGTATTTGCGGGCGCCGGCGGAGCCTTGCAGGATCACCGGGCTGTCGGCGGCGTCGGCCGCCTCCATCACGGCGCGCACCTGCTCCATGTTGTTCACGTTGAACGCCGGGATGCCGTAGCCGTGCTCGGCCGCGTGGTCGAGCAACTGGCGCATCGAGACGAGTGCCATCGGTCCGTCCTCCTCAATTGCCGGCGTTCCGGCCTGTCGGGTCAGCCCCGCTTCTTGCGGCTCATCAGTTGCAGGATCATCGGCGTGAAGATGAGCTGCATCGCCAGCGGCATCTTGCCGCCGGGGCAGACGATGGTGTTGGCGCGCGACATGAAGCTGCCGTGCAGCATCGACAGCAGGTACGGCATGTCGATCCCCTTGGGGTCGCGGAAGCGGATCACCAACATGCTCTCGTCGGCGTTGGGCACGTCGCGGGCGATGAACGGGTTGCTGGTGTCGACCGTCGGCACGCGCTGGAAGTTGACGTGCGTGTGCGAGAACTGCGGGCAGATGTAGTTCACGTAGTCGGGCATCCGGCGCAGGATGGTGTCGACCACCGCCTCGTGGGTGTAGCCGCGGGTCCGCTTGTCGCGGTGCAGCTTCTGGATCCATTCGAGGTTGATGATCGGCACGACACCCACCAGCAGGTCGGCGTGCCGCGCGATGTCGATCTCGGGCGTCACCACGGCGCCGTGCAGCCCCTCGTAGAACAGCAGGTCGGTGCCCGCCTGCAGCTCCTCCCAGGGGGTGAAGGTGCCGGGGTCCTGGCGGAAGGGGGCCGCCTCCTCGGGGTCGTGCAGGTATTTGCGCACCCGGCCGGCGCCGCGCTCGCCGTAGCTGCGGAACAGCGCCTCCAACTCCGCGAACAGGTTGGTCTGCGGGCCGAAATGGCTCAGCACCTCGCCCTTCGCGGTCGCCTCGGCCAGCAGGTCGCGCATCGCCAGGCGGTCGTAGCGGTGGAACGCGTCGCCCTCGACGATGGCGGCGTCGATGCGCTCGCGCCGGAAGATCTGCGCGAAGGTCGTGGTGACTGTCGTGGTGCCGGCGCCTGACGAGCCGGTGATGGCGATGACCGGGTGCTTCTGCGACATGGCTCAGGCGGTCCGGAACAGCGAGCGGCGATTGAACAAGGGGGCCGCGAACGGCTCGTCCTCGCCGCGGTCGTACTCGTCGTGGTAGCGCGCCAGGCGCTCGACCTCGTGGCGCGAGCCCAGGATCACCGGCACGCGCTGGTGGATGCCCTCCGGCTGAATGTCGAGCAGGCGGCGGCGGCCGGTGGAGGCGGCGCCGCCGGCCTGCTCCACCACCATGGCCATCGGGTTGGCCTCGTACAGCAGCCGCAGGCGGCCGGCCTTGGCCGGGTCCTTGTTGTCGCGCGGATACATGAACAGGCCGCCGCGGATCAGGATGCGATGCACCTCGGCCACCATGGAGGCGATCCAGCGCATGTTGAAGTCGACGCCGCGCACGCCCTCGGCCCCTTCCAGGCACTCGTCGACATAGCGCCGCACCGGCGGTTCCCAGAAGCGGCCGTTGCTGACGTTGACCGCGAACTCGCGGCTGTCGGGCGAGATGGCCATGCCGGGATGGGTCAGCACGAAGGCGCCGATGTCGCGGTCGAGCGTGAAGCCGTGTACGCCGTCGCCCACCGTCAGCACGATCATGGCGGTGGGGCCGTAGATCGCGTAGCCGGCGGCGACCTGCGCCGTGCCCGGCTGCAGGAAATCGGCGGCGGATGGCGCCTGCACGCCGTCCGGGCAGCGCAGCACGCTGAAGATGGTGCCGACCGGCATGTTGATGTCGATGTTGGACGAGCCGTCCAGCGGGTCGAACACCAGCAGCAGCCGGCCGCGCGGGTAGTGGCCGGGGATCGGGTGCGGCTGCTCCAGCTCCTCCGAGACCATGCCCGCGAGCTGGCCGCCCCATTCGCAGGTGCCGAGCATGATGGCGTTGGCCGCGACGTCGAGCGGCTGCTGCTGCTCGCCCTGCACGTTGACGGCGAGCGCGACGTCGGTCGGGGCCGCGTCGGGCGGGGCGATGCGCCCGCGCGAGGCGGCGACCGCGATCAGCTTGCAGGCGGTCTGGATGTCGTTCAGCAGGCTGGTGAGGTCGGGGTCGGACGCGCCGGTGCGGCGCTGGTCCTCGATGATGAACTTGGCCAGCGTGGTCCGGCGGTATGGCATAACGCAAGCTCTCCCTGAAAGCAGCCTTGTGGCTGTCTGTTCCCGGTTGGCTCGTCAGGCGCTGGTCATTGCTGGAACACCCGGCTGGCGCGGATGTCGTCGGCGGTGATGGTCTCCAGCGCCGCGCGGTCGAGCGACTGGTCGCGTCCGGCGAACAGCCGGTTGGCCATGCGCAGCCGGGCGCGGTCGATGAAGTTGCGGATGCTGCGCGCGTTGGAGAAACGCGGCTGCTGCATCCGCAGGCTGATGTACTCCGCCATCGCCTGCTGGCCCGCTTCGTCGAAGCGGTACTGCATCGCCATGGCCATCAGTTCCGCGATCCGGCAAAGCTCCTCGGCCGAGTAGTCCGGGAAGTCGATGTGGTGGGCGATGCGCGACGACATGCCGGGGTTGCTGCGGAAGAACGTGTCCATGCGGTCCTTGTAGCCGGCGAGGATGACCACGAGGTCGTCGCGGTTGTCCTCCATCACCTGCAGCAGGATCTCGATCGCCTCCTGGCCGTAGTCGCGCTCGTTCTCCGGGCGGTACAGGTAGTACGCCTCGTCGATGAACAGCACGCCGCCCATCGCCTTCTTCAGGATCTCCTTGGTCTTGGGCGCGGTGTGGCCGATGTACTGGCCCACCAGGTCGTCGCGCGACACCGTGACCACGTGGTTGCGCCGGATGTATTTGAGGCGGTGCAGCACGTCCGCCATGCGCCGGGCCACGGTGGTCTTGCCGGTGCCGGGGTTGCCGGTGAAGCTCATGTGCAGCGGCGGCGGCTCGGCCTGGATGCCGAGGCCGCGCCGCGCGCTCTCCACCAGCAGCAACGCCGCGACCTCGCGGATGCGGGTCTTGACCGGCACCAGGCCGACCAGGTCGCGGTCGAGCTGGCCGATCACCTCGCCGATGTTGCTCTCGGCATACAGCGCGCCCAAATCGACCCGGCGGTCGTCGGCCACCGGCCGCTCCAGTGCCGCACTCACGGCGCGTAGCGCTCGCCCGAGGGCTTGCCCGTGGCGTAGCTGCGCAGCGTGTAGCGCAGCGTGCGCCCCGGCCCTTCCTGGCGCACCAGCTCGAACCCCGGCTCGTGGGCCGGGCGCTGCACCATGAACGACATGCGCACGGTCTCGAACCCCTTGCGGCTGTCGAACGCCAATACCTTGACGTAATCCTGCGGGCGCTCGCGGCGGCAGGCGTTGACCTCCAGCATCACGCCGGCGGCGTCATGCAGGTCGAACATCGGCATCCCCCACATCGACCAGTAGGTGTTGCGCGGGTGCGGGTCGTCGGTGTGCTCGACGGCCAGCGACCAGCCCTGGCCCAGCGCGTACTGGATCTGCGCCGAGATTTCCGCGTCGGTCAGGTCGGGCAGGAACGAGAACTGGCCCTGGGTGACTTTCATGTTGGCTCCTCCTTACGACGCGGTGGGGGTGGGCAGCACGTCCACGGAATCCGTCGACGCGTAGTTGAAGCTCAC
>CAXTVL010000184.1:0-5873 GCA_964247515.1 uncultured Acetobacteraceae bacterium
TCGCGCCGAGGCTGCCACGAACATCGGTTCGGGATCGAGACGCGGCATCGGTGGTCGTTTGAAGCGGGACAGGCGAAGCTGGCCGGAGCGCCGCGCGTCGTTGGCCTGGATCAAGATTCCCACCGCACCAACTCCCATCGCGTCCTCAATCGCAGCCGTCGGTCAAGTCCGTCGCTTGGCGCGCCGCGTGCTTTGCCTGCTGGTCAGCACGTCTATCCCGAACGGCCCTGTCGTCATCGGACTGGACGACACGCTGGAGCGACGATGGGGGCAAAGACCGCCGCGCGGGGCAGCTATCGTGACCGGCAGCGGCTTGGTATCCGAAGCCGCTGCCAACTTTCACTGACGCCATTGCCCTGGTTCGACGTGAACTCCGGACCCGACCAAGTTTAGGCATATCTGTAGATGCGCCGAGACTGGTAGAAATACCCCGTGCGACAATCAACGCCTCGATCGGAGCGGCTTGCCATGCCGCGTTGACGGCCAAAGTCGAGCTCAGAAGCAATCGTTTCATGATCCGAATAGCGTATCAAACGTCGGAAGTAGTCGGAACAGGCTCAGAACCCGCTTGACCTGACAGCTTTGCAACGCGACCATCTTGTGATGGCTGCATCGCAACACCTCTTGCCCACCAGCCATGCCGCGATCTCAATCAGTGAGTCGGATGGCAGTGGGCCGGCGGTGCTCCTCCTGCACGGCAATTCCTCCTGCAAGGAGGTGTTCCGCAATCAGTTGGATGGCGATCTCGGCGCCCGCTACCGGCTGATCGCGATCGACCTGCCAGGTCACGGGCGGTCAGCGAACGCGCGCAACCCCGCCCGCACCTATTCGATGCCAGGCTACGCGGACATGGCGGTGGAAGTGCTGGACAGGCTCGGTGTGACCCGCTTTGCCGTGCTGGGCTGGTCGCTGGGTGGCCATATCGGCCTCGAGATGTTCGCTCGGCACGACGGCATGACCGGTCTGCTGGCCACCGGCACGCCACCGGTCGCGAACACGGCGGACTCGCTGGCCGCCGGGTTCCTGCCGTCGGAGCACATGCGCGTTGCCGGCGCCGCGGACATCACCGCGGCCGAGGCGGAGGCGTACGCGCGCCGGACCTGCGGCGACAATGCGCCGTTCGCGCCGTTCCTGCTGGATGCGGTCCGCCGCACCGACGGGCAGGCGCGGGCGCGCATGTTCGCCAGCTTCGGCGGCGGCCTGGGCGCCGACCAGCGACACCTGGCCGAGACGCTCGACCGGCCGCTCGCGATCGTCTCGGGCGGCGACGAGCCGTTCGTCAGCAACGACTACCTGATGCAGGTCCGCTACCGACGCCTGTGGGACGGGCAGGTCCACGTCCTGCCCGGCATCGGCCACGCGCCGTTCTGGGAAGCGCCGCAGACGTTCGACCCGATCTTCGCCCGCTTCCTCGCCGACGTTCTCGGCCCGTAGCGGCTCGCCGCCCTGATGCGAACCCTTCTGCCAGGAGATGCGGATGCCGGCCAGCCGTAGGTTGCAAGCGTTGCGGATCGCCCTGCTCTCAGCCAGCCTCGCGGCTCCGGCTTTCGCCGCCGACACGGTCACGAAGATTGGCCTGTTGGCCCAGATGACCGGGCATTCCAGCGCCGACGCGCAGGAATCGCAGCGCGGCGCGCAACTCGCCATCGACGACATCAACGCCGCCGGCGGAGTCGCCGGCACCAAGCTGGCGCTGGTCACTGGCGACGTGAAGGACGGCGCCGCCGGCGATGTCAGCACCGCCGTCGAGCGCCTGCTGGGTGATACCGACATCCATTTCATGCTGACCGGCTACGCCAGCCTGACGAACTTCGAGATCGACACCATGGCCGATGCCGGGATGCCGTACATGCTGGACGCCACCTCGGCGCAGACGCGCGACATCGTGGCGCCGGACCCGGGCAAATACTGGTGCTGCTGGTCGCTGACACCGTCATTCGACGCTTACGGCACCGACGTCAACAAACTGGCCGAGAAGCTCGCGGCTGACGGCCGGGTCAAGCTGCGCAACCACAAGGTCGCCGTCATCTCGTCGGACAACGCCTATTCCAAGACCATCTCGGAGGCGATGAAGAAGAGCTTCGCCGCCGCCGGCTGGACCGTCACGGTCGACGAGATGGTGCCGTTCGGCGAGGTCAACGACTGGCGGCCGATCCTGGCCAAGGTGCGGCGCGACCCGCCGGACATGGTCGTCAACGCCGACTACCTGCCGAACAACTCGGCCACATTCCTGAAGCAGTTCCGTGAGCAGCCGACCGACAGCCTGCTGTTCCTGCAATACGCCCCCAGCGTCCCGGAGTTCGTCAAGCTCACCGGCGCCGGCTCGACCGGCGTTCTGTACGACCTGCTCGGCGGCGTGATCGACACGCCCAAGAACCCGCGCGGGCAGATGCTGGCGGCGAAGTTCAAGCAGCGCTACGGCGTCGAGAGCGGCAGCTACGGCGTCGGGCTGTACGAGATGGTGCAGATCTACGCCGACGCGCTGCGCAAGGTCGGCGACCCGACCAAGCACAAGGAGATCGCCGAGGCGATCGGCGCCACCGACAAGATGACCGCCGAGGGGCATGTCAGGTTCGACCCCAAGACGCACCTCTCGGTGCAGGACGACGCGCACGTGCCGATCCTGTTCTTCCAGATCTGGGACGGCCAGCGGGTGCTGATCTCGCCCGCGCAGTACCAGACCGGCACCTTCCAAATGCCGCCCTGGATGCAGCCATAGAAGATGGCGCTGCTGGCGGTCGAGGCCGTGTCCAAGTCGTTCGGCGCGCTGCGCGCGGTGGACGCGGTCTCCTTCGACGTGCGGGCCGGAGAGGTGTTCGGCATCGCGGGGCCGAACGGCAGCGGCAAGAGCACGCTGTTCAACGTGATCTCCGGTATCCCGTTCGGGCCGGACAGCGGCCGCGTGGCGTTCGACGGACACGACCTGCACAGCCTGCGCGGCCACCGGATCGCCCGCCTCGGTCTCGCGCGCACCTTCCAGCGCGAGACCAGCTTCGACACGCTGAGCGTCCTCGACAACGCCCTGATGGGCGCCGCGTACGGTCTCGGCCGCCGTGCCGGGCCGCCGGCGCGGGCGGCGGCGGCGGCGTTGGAGTTCACAGGCTTCGCGCCGGGGAGCTTCGCGCGGCCGGCCTCCGAGCTTTCGGTCTACGACCGCAAGCGGCTGATGCTGGCGAGCGCGCTGGCCATGCGCCCGTCGCTGGTGATGCTGGACGAGCCGGCCTCCGGCCTGACCCGCCCGGAGATCGAGCTGCTGGTGGCGCTCATCCGTCGCGTGGCCGCGAGCGGCGCCGCCGTGCTGTTGATCGAGCACGTGCTGACCGTGCTGCTCTCCCTGTCCGACCGGCTGATGGTGCTCAACCAGGGTCGGGTACTGACCCTTGGTGAGCCGTCCACCGTGGTGCGCGACCGTGAAGTGGTGCGCGCCTATCTTGGCGAGCGCGCCCTGGAAGCGGGAGCTGCGTGACCGGACTGCTGCAGGTCGAGGCATTGCGGACCGGCTACGGCCGCGTCGCCATCCTGCACGGCGTCTCGCTCGCGACCGCCGGAGGGCGCAACATCGGCCTGTTCGGCCCGAATGGCCACGGCAAGACGACGTTGCTGCGCACCGTCTCCGGGCTGCAGCGAGCCTGGAGCGGCAGCATTCGTTTCGACGGCGTGGATATCACCCGGATGCCGGCCCGGCGTATCGTCGAGTTGGGGCTGGCGCACGTGCCGCAGGGCAATTTGCTGTTCCCCGACCTCACCATCCGCGAGACGCTGCGCCTCGGCGCCTGGCCGCGTCGCGCGCGGGCCGCCGAGGCGCGCAACCTGGAGCGCGTGATCGCCCTGTTCCCCAAGCTGCGGCAGCGCTGGGAGCAGAAGGTGCGCACCCTCTCGGGCGGCGAGCGGCAGATGGTGTCGCTGGGCGTGGCGTTGCTGGCCGAGCCGCGGCTGCTGATCCTGGACGAGCCGACGCTGGGCCTGGCGCCGCTGCTGAAGGAAGAACTGCGCATCGCCATCCGGCGCATCTCCGATGCCGGCGTGGTGCTGGTCGTGGTCGAGCAGGATGTCGAGTTCCTGCTGGGCCTCGCCGACCACCTCTACCTCATCAACCATGGCGAGGTGGCGTCCGAAATCCGGCCAGGCGAGAGCGTAGACCACGACGCCATCATGGCGTTGTATTTCGGTGCCAGCGCCAATGCCAATGCGGGAGCGATGACGTGAGCGTGGCGCTGCAGGTCTTGGTCAGCGGGCTGTTCCAGGGCTCGCTGTACGCGATGATGGCGGTGGGATTGGCCCTGGTCTGGACCACGATCGGCGTGTTCAACTTCTGCCACGGCGTGTTCATGACGCTGGGCGCCTACGTCGCCTGGCAGCTCACCGGAGCGGACGGGCTGGGACTGCCCCTGGCGCTGTCCTGCCCGCTGGCGATCGTCGCGGTGGCGTTGGTGGGCCTTGTGCTACAGGCGGGCGTGGTGCGTCCGCTGGTCGGCCGGGCCGACGCGGTGCTGGTCGCGGTAATCACCACGCTCGCGGCCTCGTCGGTGCTGGAAAACGCCACGCAACTGGTTTGGGGGCCGCGCCCGAAAGCCATTCCGCCACTGGCCGAGGGCACCGTGACCCTGCTCGGCGTGGGGATCGCCGCGCACCAGGTCGTCATCGTGCTGACAACGCCGGTGCTGCTCGCCCTGCTGTGGCTGTTCCTCAACCGGACGCGGCCGGGCCTCGCGTTGCGCGCGGTGGCGCAGAACGAGGATTCCTGCCACCTGATCGGCATCCCGGTGACGGCGCTGTACGCGCTGGCGTTCGGCCTGGCGGCGGCGTTCGCGGCGCTGGCCGGCATCTTCTTCGGCGGCTTCAAGTTCATGTCGCCGTCGATGGGCACGGAGCCGCTGACCAAGGCGCTCGTGGTCGTCATCTTCGGCGGCGTCGCCAACATCACCGGGCCGATCCTCGCCGCCTACGTGATCGGCCTGTTCGAGGCGGTCAGCACTTACGCGATCGGTTTCTACTGGACGCCGGCGCTGCTATTCGCGTTGCTGATCGCGGTGCTGATGCTGCGCCCGGAAGGCCTGTTCTCCGGCCGGCGCCGGGGCCTCGCGTGAGCGGGTTCGCGCGCGAGCTGCCGTTCCTGCTGACGGGTCTCGCGGTATTGGCTTTGCTGCCGATGGTGGTGCAGGACTCCTACTCCCGGCACCTGCTCATCATGGCGTTCGTCTACGGCGTCGTCGCCTCCGGCTGGGACATCAGCCTGGGCTACGGCGGGGTGTTCAACTTCGGCCACCTGGCGCTGTTCGGCATCGGTCTCTACGCCTACGGCATGGCGACCAAGCTGCTGGGTGTCGAGCCGTGGCTGGCGCTGCTGGGGTCGGGCCTGGCCGCGACGCTGGCCGCTGCGATCATCGCCGTGCCGATCCTGCGGCTGACCGGCATCTACGTCGTGCTGGTCAGCTTCGCCTTCAGCCAACTGGTGCTGCAACTGATCGTCAGCCAGTCCGGCCTGACCGGCGGCAACTCCGGCATGGTGCGGGTCCCGAGCCTGGTCATCCCCGGCCACAACATGCTGCGCGACCACAAGATCGGCTACTACTACACGGCACTCGCCCTGCTGGCGCTCAGCACGACGGCGCTGCGCTGCTTCGCGCGCTCGCCGCTCGGGCGCAGCGTCGTGGCGCTGCGCGACAACGAGCAATACGCCATCAGCCGCGGCATCTCGCTGGGGCGGCAGCGGCTGCTGACGCTGCTCGTGAGCGCCGTTTTCACCGGCTTGGCCGGCGGCTTCTACGGCAGCTACTTCCGCGTCGCCTCCACCGACGTGTTCGGCCTCGGGCTCACGACGCTGGTGCTCAGCATGGTGCTGGTGGGCGGGCGGGCGACCGTCTACGGGCCGC
>CAXTVL010000185.1:0-5818 GCA_964247515.1 uncultured Acetobacteraceae bacterium
GTGCTGCACGCGATGCGCGGCGTGGGGATCGACGCGGTTGACTTGGCTGGCTTGCGGCGCAGTCTTGATACGGTGGCGGACGAAGTGCGCGCGGCGTTCGCGCGCCGTGTGGGAGAGGTCGGACCATGAGCGTGCAGGAAGGCGAGGCGGCGCCGGATTTCAGCATGAAGGCGAGCTTCGGGCGCGAGGTGAGCCTCGCGGGGCAGGCCGGGCGGGCGTTCGTGCTGTATTTCTACCCGAAGGCCGACACGCCCGGCTGCACCAAGGAGGCGTGCGCGTTCAACGAGGCGCTGCCGCAACTGGGGCATATCGGCGTCGAGGTGATCGGCGTCTCCAAGGACGCGATCAAGCCGATCGAGACGTTCGCCGAGAAGTACGGCCTGAAGTTCCCGCTCGCCAGCGACGACAGCGGTGTCGCCGAGGCGTATGGCGTTTGGGGCGAGAAGTCGATGTACGGCAAGAAGTACATGGGCATGGAGCGCGCCACCTTCCTGATCGACAAGCATGGCCGCGTCGCCAAGGTGTGGCCGAAGGTCAAGGTCGAGGGCCACGCCACGGCGGTGATGGCGGCGGCCAAGGCTTTATGAGCCGGGCCTTGTCGATCCGGCGCGCGCCGCCATACTCGCGCTATGCGCATCATCGGCATGGCAGCCCTGACGCTTTCGCTGAGCGTGGCGACGCTGCCCCCGGCGCGCGCCGACCAGACCGACCCGAAGCTCGACCCGCTGTTCGCCAGTCTCAAGGCGGCGCAATCGCCTGACGACGCGCGTTCGGTCGAGGGCCAGATCTGGGCGATCTGGGGCCGATCGAACGACGCCACCGTGGATCGATTGATGACGGCGGGCATCACCTGGCTCGGCGCCGGCGAGTATGGCCGGGCGCTGGCGACGTTCGATCAGGTTGTAATGAAGGCGCCGAAATTCGCGGAGGGCTGGAACAAGCGGGCCACGACGCTGTACCTGATGGAGCGCTACGACGATTCCCAGCGCGACATCGCCCGCGTGCTGGCGCTGGAGCCGCGGCATTTCGGGGCGTTGTCCGGCCTCGGCATGTGCGACATGCGACAGCACCGCACCAAGCAGGCGATCGAGGCGTTGCAGGGCGCGCAAGCCATCGACCCCAACCTGCCCGGTATCGCGAGCCATATCGAGGAACTGCGGAAGCAGTTGGAGCGGGAGTCGATCTAGCGCCCGCCACGGTTTCGGCGAGGCAGGCGACGCCGGTGGCGTGTCAGCGTTGACCGAAGTTCGCCGCCGTGAACAGGTCGGCGTGCTGGCGCGGCGGCGAGCGCCAATACTGCTTCGGCGCCGTGACGTGCCCTCCCAGTTCGGCCGCCGCGTGCCAGGGCCAGCGCGGGTCGTAGAGCATGGCGCGCGCCAGCGACACCGCGTCGGCCTCGCCGTCGGCGACGATCGCCTCGGCTTGGCGCGGTTCGGTGATCAGCCCGACCGCGATGGTCGGCAGTCCCACCGCGTCCCTGACCTGCCGCGACAGCGGCACCTGGTAGCCAGGCCCGGCCGGGATCGACTGTTGCGGCGACACGCCGCCACTGCTGACATGCACCGCCGCGCAGCCGCGCAGCCGCAGCGCGTGAGCGAGGGCGATGGTGTCCGCGACCTCCCAGCCGCCCGGCACCCAGTCGGTCGCCGAGACCCGCACCCAGACCGGCTTGTCCGGCGCGACCGCCGCGCGCACCGCGTCGAACACTTCGAGCGGGAATCGCATCCGGTTCTGAAGGCTGCCGCCGTATTCGTCCTGCCGCTGGTTGGCGAGCGGCGACAGGAACTCGTGCAGCAGGTAGCCATGCGCCGCGTGCAACTCGAACCCATCGAGGCCCAGCCGCTCGGCGCGTCTCGCCGCGGCCACGAACGCGTCTCGCACCCGGTCGAGACCGGCACGGTCCAGCGCTGCGGGCGCCTCCTCGGCCCCGGTGTGCGGCAGCGGCGAGGGAGCCTCGGTGCGCCAGCCGTCCGGCGCGTCGGCGGCGATTTGCGCGCCGCCGTCCCACGGGGCGCGGCTCGACGCCTTGCGTCCGGCATGGGCCAGTTGCACCGCGACCGCGATCGGTGAATAGGCGCGGACGGCGCGCAGCACCCGCGCCAGCGCCGCCTCGTTGGCGTCGGAGTACAGACCCAGGTCCTGCGGCGAGATCCGGCCCACCGCCGAGACGGCGGTCGCCTCCAGGATCAGCAGTCCTGCGCCGGAGAGTGCCAGGTGGCCGAGATGGATCATGTGCCAGTCGGTCGCGTTCCCGTCCTCGGCCGAGTACTGGCACATCGGCGCGATGACGACGCGGTTGGCGAGGTCGAGCGAGCCCAGTCGCCAGGGCTGGAACAAGTGGCTCATCGGTGGCGGCGCGTGGCGAGGCGGTCTGACCATCCAGGCATGGAGTGCTCCTGAGTATTCAACGGCGATGCGTTCCAACTCGCGGCCGCTCAGTCCGTCAGCAGGCCGACCGCCTGGCGCTCGAACAGCCGTCGATACACCCCGTCCGGCCGCCCCACCAGCGCCGCGTGGCTGCCTTGCTCGACGATGCGACCGGCGGCGAACACCAGGATGCGGTCCATCGCGCGCACCGTCGACAGCCGGTGCGCGATGACGATGGCGGTGCGGCCCTGCATCAGACGCGCCATCGCCTCCTGGATCGCCGCCTCGCTCTCCGAGTCCAGGCTGGCGGTGGCCTCGTCCAGCACCAGGATCGGCGCGTCGGCCAGGAAGGCGCGGGCGATGGCGATGCGTTGCCGCTCGCCGCCCGACAGCTTGACGCCGCGCTCGCCCACCATGGTCCGGTAGCCGCGCGGCAGCCGGGCGATGAAGCCGTCGGCGTTGGCCAGCCGCGCCGCCGCCTCGATCTCCGGCATGGTGGCGTCCGGCCGGGCATAGGCGATGTTCTCCGCCAAGCTGCGGTGGAACAGAATCGGCTCCTGCGGCACGATCGCGAGCTGCGAGCGCAACGAGTTCTGCGTCACCCGCGCCACGTCCTGCCCGTCGATCGTGACCCGCCCGCCGGTGACGTCGTGCAGCCGTTGCAGCAGGCGCACGAAGCTGCTCTTGCCCGAACCGGAATGCCCGACCAGGCCGACGCGCTCGCCGGCGGCGACCGTCACCGACAGGCGCTCGAACAGCGGCTCGACGTGCGCGCCGTAGCGGAAATCCACCGCCTCGAACCGGATCTCGCCCGCGCCCACGACCAACGGGCGGGCATCCGGCCGGTCCAGCACTTCCGGCGTCTGGGCATAAAGCCCCACCAGCTCGTCCATCTCGTTGATCGAGCGTTGCAGGTTGCGGATGTGCTGGCCGATGTCCTGCAAGTAGCCGTGGATCACGAAATACGAGGCGAGCACGGTGGCGACCCCGCCGGCGCCGGCGTCGCCCCGCCACCACAGCCAGACCCCCAGGCCGGTGACGGCGCTGCGCAGGCCGAGCAACTGCACGCTCTGCAACCAGTACGACCAGGTGCCGCGCAGCCAGGTGCGCCGCGTGCGCCGGTTCCACTTGCCGAGGATGTGGTCGAGCCGGGCGTCCTCGCGCGCCTCGGCGCCGAACGCCTTGACCACGGCGTTGCAGGTCACGGCATCGGCGAGCGCGCCGCCCAGCCGGGTGTCCCAGGCGTTCGACAGCCGCGCCGCGGCGCCGACCCAGTACGACATCGCGACCGCGACCGCGATGAACACCGCCGCCCCCACGGCGACCAGCGCGCCCACCACCGGCCAGCGGGCGCCCAAGACCGCCGCCGAGCCGGCCAGCGCCACCGCCGCCGGCATCAGCGCGAAGATCAGCGTGTCGTTCAGCAGGTCGATGGCGCCGGCGCCGCGCGTCACCTGCCGCACCACCGAGCCCGCGAAACTGTCGGCGTGCCAGTTGGCCGAGAACCGCTGCACTTGCCGGAACGTCTCGGCCATCACCTCCTGCATCATGCGCACCGTGAGGCGCACCACGCCGAGGAGCCCCCCCAGCCGCACCCCCCCCACCGCGGCCCCCCCCACCCCCAGGGCCGCCACGCCGGCCCAGGCGGCGCGCGCCGCCCCGGGGGTGCTGGCGGGCGCGGTCACGGCGTCGACCAGCCGGCCCGCGAACAGCGGCACGAACACGTCGGCCAGCGTCGCCAGCACGACGCACAGCAGGGTCAGCCCGACCAGGACAGCCTGCCGCCGCCAGTGGCCGAGCAGGAAGCCGAGCACAGCCCGCGCGGGGCTGCGATCCGTTGTCGACATTTGAATGCGACGCCGCCGAGCCGGCGGCCGTTCCCTCGATGGAGTGCGTCAGGGCCTCAGAAGCGCGAGGCCGTCGGAAAGGCGGCAGCGGCGCCGGATTACGGTCGCCGGCGGTTCCGCGGGGCGATGCGCGGACTGAAGTAGGTCATGCACATCTCCCGTTCCGAGGTTGACACGGAGGGAGACCTATCCCGCGCCGGGCGCACTGTCCAACGATTTCGCAGCGCGCTCACCGCCGTCGCGCGATGGTCTCGAAAGCGCACAGCGACGCCGCCAGCGCCAGCACGGCACAGGCGAGGCTCGCATCCTGGAAAGTGGCCAGGAACGCCCGGCGCACCGCCGCCTCGACCAGCGCCGCGTCGCGGCCGTCGGTGTCCGGCGGCAGCACCACCGCCGCGAACGACGCCGCACCGTTCTCGACCACCGCCCGCAGCCGGTCCGGCAACCCCTGCGCGAGCCGGTGCGACTGCGCCAGCAGCGCCGCGGCGCCCAGCACCGCCACCGAAAGCAGCCCGGCCACCCGCGCCACCGCGTTGTTGACGCCGGACGCGGTGCCCGACAGCCGGTCCTCGACCGCGTCAAGCGCGACCGTGGTGAGCGGCGGGATCGTCACCGCCATGCCCAGCCCGAGCACCAGCAGCGCCGGCAGCAACCCGCGCCAGTACGGCACCGACGGGGCCGCCGCGTAGCCGAGTGCGGCGAAGCCCGCCGCCGCCAGCATCGGCCCCGCGACCAGCGGCAACCTTGGGCCGGTGCGCCGCGACAACCCGCCCATGGCGCGCGACAGCAGGCCCAGCGACAGCAGCAATGGCAGGAACGCCGCCCCGGCCTCGGCACCGCTGTCGCCGCGCAGGCGGATCAGCGCGAACGGCAGCAGGAACATCATCCCCGACAGGCCGCCATAGAGCAGCAGCGTCGCCAGATTGGCGCCGCAGAAATCGGCCGAGCGGAACAGCGCCAGAGGCACCATCGGGTGCGCCGCCCGCGCCTCGTGCGCCACGAAGCCGGCCAGCAGCGCTGTCCCGGCCACCGCCCCCGCGATGATCGCCAACAGCGAAGTCCCGTGCCGGGCGGCGGCGATGGCACTCCAGGTGAGACAGCCGAGGCCGATCGTAACCAAGCCGGCGCCCGGCCAGTCGAGCGGGGCGGCTTGCGGGTCGCGGCTTTCCGGCACCCGCGCCAGCGTCAGCCAGATTGCGCCGGCCGCCAATGGCAGGTTGACGAGAAACACCGCCCGCCAGGACACCGCCTGCATCAGCCAGCCGCCCAATGGCGGCCCGAGCGCGGTGGTCAATGCCGCCGCCGCCGCCCAGGTGCCGACCGCCTTGGCGCGGTCCTCGCCGTGGAACGCGGCGGCGATCAGCGCCAGGCTCTGCGGCACCATCAGCGCGCCGCCGACGCCTTGGACCAGCCTGGCCGCGATCAGCATGGCGACATCGGCCGCGGCGCCGCAGGCCAGCGAGGCCACCGCGAACAGCGCGACCCCTGCCAGGAACACGCGGCGGCGGCCGAACCGGTCGCCGGCGGCGCCGCCGCGCAGGCGACGTGCCCCCCGCATCAGCGTGTAGGCGTTGAGCCCCCCCTCCCTAGCCGGCCCGTCGGCC
>CAXTVL010000186.1:0-5790 GCA_964247515.1 uncultured Acetobacteraceae bacterium
GCCGCCGCGCAACGCCTCGAGCAGGGCGTCCACGTCGACGAGCGGGCCGCGCGCGGTGTTGACCAGCACGGCACCCGGCGGCAGCAGCGCCAGCTCGCGCGCGCCGATCAGGCCGCGCGTCTCGGGGGTCAGCGGCGCGTGCAGGCTGAGCAGGTCGGCGCGCGCCAGCAGCGCGTCCAGCGAGCGCACCCGCTCGACGCCCAGCGCGCGGTCGACGCCGTTGGCGACGTGCGGGTCGAAGCCCGCGCCGGGGCGGGCGCACGCGCGGGCGCGCCGGGCGCCGGCGCCGCCCCGCGGGGGGGCGGGGGGCGCCCCCCCCCACGCCGCGCAGGCTGGTCAGGGGCGCCATCAGCGGCGCCAGGCGGTCGTGCTCCACGGGCTGACACTGAACAGGGCGGCCGCTATATGACAACCCACATGACCGAAATACGCCGCCGCCGCCTGCTGTTCCGCGCCACCCATCGCGGCACCCACGAGACCGACCTGCTGATCGGCGGCTATGTCGAGGCGCGGCTGAGCGATCTCACCGAGGCCGACATGGACGCGCTGGAGGAGGTGATGGAGCTGCCCGACGCCGACCTCGCCGACTGGCTGACCGGCCGCCGCCCCATCCCGCCCGAGGCCGATTCGCCGATGCTGCGGGCCATGTTCGCCGCCGTCCAGCGATGACCGCCGCCACCGTCACCAATGCCCCCGAGGGCTGGGACGCGGTGCTGCTGGCGCGCCGCGCCGCCGAGCACGCCCAGGAGAAGGGGGGCGGCACGCTGCTGCACGTGGCGCGCGACGATTTGCGCCTGTCGCGGCTGGCCGAGGCGCTGCGCTTCTTCGCGCCCGGCTGCGAGCTGGTGCGCTTCCCGGCCTGGGACTGCCTGCCGTACGACCGCGTCTCGCCCAACCCGGAACTGGTCAGCGAGCGCATCGCCAGTCTGGCCCGGCTGCTGGAGCCGGCCGGACAGCCGCGCATCGTGCTCACCACGGTCAACGCGCTGGTGCAGCGCCTGCCGCCGCGCCACGTGTTCCGCGACAGCAGCCGCGTGTTGGCGGTCAACGGTACGGTCGACATCGACGACCTGACCCGCTTCCTGGAGGCCAACGGCTACGGCCGCGCCGGCACCGTCATGGAGCCGGGCGAGTACGCGGTGCGCGGCGGCATCGTCGACATCTTCGCGGCCGGGCAGGCGGAGCCGGTGCGGCTCGACCTGTTCGGCGACACCATCGAGAGTATCCGCCGCTTCGACCCGACCACCCAGCGCAGCGGCGCCAAGCTCGACCGGCTGGTGCTGCGCCCGGTGAGCGAGGTGTTCCTCGACCCGGCCAGCGTCGGCCGCTTCCGCACCGGCTGGCGCGAGCTGTTCGGCCAGGAGGCGACCAGCGACCCGCTCTATCTCTCGATCAGCGACGGCCGCCGGCACCCGGGCATGGAGCATTGGGTGCCGCTGTTCCACGAGGGCATGGAGACGCTGCTCGACTATCTCGGCCGCGATGTCTCGACCAGCCTCGACCACCAGGCCGAGGACGTGCTGGCCGCGCGCCTCGAGATGGTTGCCGACCATTTCGCCGCCCGGCGCATGGTGCCGCGCGACGGCGAGACGCCGTACCGGCCGCTGCCGCCGGAGCGGCTCTATCTCGACCGCGCGGAGTGGGACGCGATGCTGGCGCGCGGGCCGCTGTTCGCGTTCTCGCCGTTCGGCCAGCCCGACGGCCACGCCGGCATCGACGGCGGCGGCCGGCCGGGGCCGCTGTTCAGCCAGGCGGTCGGCGCCAACGTGTTCGACCAGTTCCGTCCGCAGGCCGAGCGCTGGCTCGCCGAGGGCAAGCGGCTGGTAGTCGCCGCCTGGAGCCGCGGCTCGCGCGAGCGGCTCGGCAACCTGTTGTGCGAACATGGGCTGCGCGCCGAGCCGGCGGACAACCTCGCGGCGCTGGAGGCGCTGCCGCGCGGCGTCGCCGGCCTGGTGACGCTCGGCCTGGAACGCGGCTTCGTCTCCGAGACGCTGGCGTTGACGTCGGAGCAGGATTTGCTCGGCGAGCGCATCAGCCGCCCGCCGCGCCGCAAGAAGCGCGCCGACCAGTTCATCGCCGAGGCCACCGAGATCGCCGACGGCGACCTCGTGGTGCACCAGGACCACGGCATCGGCCGCTACGACGGGCTGGTGACGCTCGACGTGCTGGGCGCCCCGCACGACTGCCTGCGCCTCCTGTACGACGGCGACGACAAGCTGTTCCTGCCGGTCGAGAACATCGAGATGCTGTCGCGCTTCGGCAGCGAGGGCGGCGGCGTGGGCCTGGACAAGCTCGGCGGCGTCGGCTGGCAGACGCGCAAAGCCAAAATGAAGCAGCGCATCCGCGACATGGCGGGCGAGCTGATCCGCACCGCCGCCAGCCGTCGCCTGCGCGATGCCGAGATGATGGCGCCGGCGGCCGGCGAGTGGGACGAGTTCTGCGCCCGCTTCCCGTTCACCGAGACCGAGGACCAGGCGCGCGCCATCGCCGACGTGCTGGAGGATTTGTCCGCCGGCCGGCCGATGGATCGGCTGATCTGCGGCGACGTCGGCTTTGGCAAGACCGAGGTGGCGCTGCGCGCGGCCTTCGTGGCGGCGATGTCGGGCAGCCAGGTCGCGGTGGTGGTGCCGACGACGCTGCTGGCGCGGCAGCACTTCCGCACCTTCTCGGCCCGCTTCGCCGACCTGCCGATCAAGATCGCCCAGTTGTCGCGCATGGTGACGGCCAAGGACGCGGGCGCGGTGCGCGCCGGTGTGGCCGACGGCAGCGTCAACATCGTCGTCGGCACCCACGCGCTGCTGGCCAAGGGGGTCGAGTTCGCGAGCCTCGGCCTGGTGATCGTCGACGAGGAGCAGCATTTCGGCGTCGCGCACAAGGAACGGCTGAAGGCGCTCAAGGCCGACGTGCACGTGCTCACCCTGACCGCGACGCCGATCCCGCGCACGCTGCAACTGGCGTTGACCGGGGTGCGCGAGATGAGCGTGATCGCGACCCCGCCGGTCGACCGCCTCGCGGTGCGGACGTTCATCATGCCGTTCGACGCCGTGGTGGTGCGCGAAGCGATCCAGCGCGAGCGGTTCCGTGGCGGGCAGGTGTTCTGCGTCGTGCCGCGCATCGAGGATTTGGAGCGGATGCGCGAGCGCCTCGCCGAGATCGTGCCCGAGGCGCGCACCATCCAGGCGCACGGCCGCCTGGCGCCGACCGAGCTGGAGCGGGTGATGACCGAGTTCGGCGACGGCAAGTACGACATCCTGCTGTCCACCAACATCGTCGAGAGCGGCCTCGACATGCCGGCGGTGAACACGCTCATCATCCATCGGGCCGACATGTTCGGGCTGGGCCAGCTCTACCAGCTTCGCGGCCGGGTCGGGCGCGGCAAGCAGCGCGGCTACGCCTACCTGACCTGGCCGCCGACGCAGCGCCTCACGGGCGCCGCCGACAAGCGGCTGCACGTGATGCAGACGCTGGACACGCTGGGCGCCGGCTTCACGCTGGCCAGCCACGACCTCGACATTCGCGGCGCCGGCAACCTGCTGGGCGACGAGCAGAGCGGGCACATCCGCGAGGTCGGCATCGAGCTCTATCAGCAGATGCTGGAGGACGCGGTGGCCGAGATGAAGGCGGAGCGCGGCCGCAGGCGGGCCGACGACCGCGACTGGACGCCCAGCATCGGGTTGGGCTTGCCGGTGCTGATACCCGAGGCTTACGTGCGCGAGCTGCCGGTGCGGCTCGGCCTGTACCGCCGCATCGGCGGCCTCTCGTCGGACGCCGAGACCGAGGCGATGGCGGCCGAGCTGGTCGACCGCTTCGGCCGGCTGCCGGAGGAGGTCGAGAACCTGCTGCAAGTGGTCACGCTGAAGCGGCTGTGCCGCGAAGCCGGGGTGGAGAAGCTGGAAGCCGGCCCGAAGGGCATGGTGGTGTCGTTCCGCGGCAACAAGTTCCGCAACCCCTCCGGCCTGGTGAGCTGGGTGCAGAGCAAGGCCGGGCTGGTGAAGCTGCGGCCGGACCACAAGCTCGCCATCGCGCGCGACATGACGGTGGCGCAGCGCATGAAGCTGGCGCGCGACGTGGCGGTGAACCTCAACCGCATCGGGCAGCAGGCGCGGGCTGCCTGACGCACGCGACGACGGCGCGAGGAGAACTCCATGGACGACGAGACGGCTGGAAACGTTATCGGCTGCAATGGCCTGGGCAGCATGGGCGAGGCGATGGCGCTCATCCCCGGCGCGTCGGGACGCCGTTGACGGTCTGGCATCGCTCACCAGACAAGATGCGGATGCTGGCGGCGACGCCGACGATCCGGCGGTGCCGCGTGCGGTCGAAGCGCGTTCACTTCGAGTGAAGCCAGGCGTCGTCTCCGGCGGCAGCGAAACGCTCGCCGCACAACTATCGATATCTTGAAAAGGGCCAGAACTATGGCCGAAAGCGAAGATGCCGCCGCAAGGCCATTGGGTACGTTCGAAAGAGTGATGTACTTGTACTCGGAGGAGCATCCGAGACATTTCTGCGTGGCCGCCGAAATTGCCGGCGCAACGTTGTTCGGCGACTACCGTCCAGCCTTCGACAGCGTGCAAAGACGCCATCCGGCGTTGTCAGCTTGCATCGTCCGGGACGCCAGGCGAGGCCCCGTCATCCAGCGGACCGGGCGGCCCGTGAAACTTCGAATCGTCTCGGTCGAAGGCGACCGGGATTGGCGACCGGTCATGGAACGAGAGCTGTCCACCGCCTTCGAGCACGACGGTTCGCCATTGCTGCGCGCGACCGTGCTGCACGCGGCGGATGGCGCCACGATCGTGCTGACCTTCCACCATTCGTTGTTCGATGCGATCGCCGGCGCCAGCGTCATCGAGGACCTGATGACGGCGCTCGGCGGCCAGCCACTTACTCCGTTGCCCGCGCTGCCATCGCTGGAAAGCTTGCTCGCCGCTGCCTTGATGCTCCCCGGCCAGTCGATCGCGCCGCGGATGCCGGGCGGCATGGATGTCGCCAAGTTGCGCGCCATCGCCGCTTCGCCCCTGTGGCGCGCGTTCGAGGGCGACACGCCGACGGTCCGCGCCATCGCGTTCGACGAGGCCGACACGGCTCTGGTGCGGCACCGCAGCCGGGAGCGTGGCACGACGCTGAACGGGGCGCTCTGCGCGGCGGTGGTCTGTGCCGCCGCCGTGCGACGGGCGGACGACCTGTTCACCATCACCAGCGCGACCAACCTGCGACCGTTGCTCGGAGTCGACGCCCGCCAGTGCGGTCTGCTGGTCAGCCCGGGGACGGTCCGGTTCACATCGAAGCGCACGGGTGACTTCTGGGAACTCGCGCGTCAGGCGACCCGCGAGCTCGCTTCGGCTGGTGCCGGGGACGGGCTGCTGCGCGTCGTTGCCGGAATGGAGGCGTGCGTCCCCGCTTGTGCTGACGCCGCGCTGGCCTGCGGCCTGCTGGGGTCGTTCCAGTACGATGCCATCGTCACCAATCTCGGCGCACTCCCGATCCGGACCCAGGTCGGTTCCTTGCGCCTGGAAGCGTTCTGGGGGCCGGCGGTGCTGGGCCGCTTCACCGACGAGCAGGTGATCGGGGCCGCCACCGTCTCCGGCCGGCTCCGCCTCGTCCAGACCAGCGCCCGCCACGTGCCATCGTTCGTCTCGGCCCTGCGCGAGACGATGCTGGACGCCTGCCGCGCCTGAGGCTGCCCCGGGTGCCTGGCGTGGCGCCGTCAGCCGGGCACGGGCGGATAGGGATGGACAGTGCCGTTCACATCTTCCACGTCCCATTCGTCGGGATGGGCGCCCCGCTTGGCAT
>CAXTVL010000187.1:0-3392 GCA_964247515.1 uncultured Acetobacteraceae bacterium
GCCCGGCCCGCCTCGCGCCGCAGCATCCGGGTCAGGCCGGTGGCCGAGCAGGGCAGCGCCCGTGGCTCGCCGGGCGCCTGCGATCCGCCCGCCTGGTGGCGCAGCGGCAACAGGCCGCGCCGCGAGAGCGCGTGGATCGGCCCGCGATGGCCCTGGTCGAGCAGCGATATCGCCACGTCGACCATGGTGAGGCCGGTGCCGACCAGCAGCACCGGGGCGTCCGGGTCGAGCTCGGTGAGCGCGTCGGCGGCCCACGGGTCGGGCCGGTACAGCGGCCCGTCGTAGAACCGGGGGTCGCGCACCCGAGGCGGCTCGGGCGGCACGTTGCCCACCGCCAGCACCGCGAAATCCGCCTCGACCGCGCGCTCGCGGTCGAGCCGCAGGGCGAGCCGGTGGCCCTCCGGGGCCACGCCCAGCACGTCACCGCCGATCAGCTCCAGCGTCTCGCCGAGGTCCGGGCGCTTCAGCTCCTCGTTCAGCAGATGCCGCACATAGGCGCCGAACTCGCGACGCGGGATGAAGGCGCTGGCCTCGATCGCGTCACCCCCCTCGCGCACCGGCTGGCGCCGCAGCCAGTCGAGGAAATCGTGTGGCCGGTCGCGGAACGCGCTCATCCGCCCGGCGGGGACGTTGAGCAGGTGGCTGGGGTTGCCGGTGGCGTAGGCCTGGCCGCGCCCGAACTGCCGGTTGCGCTCGATCAGCCGGACGCGGGTGCCGGGCGGGCAGCGCCGCAGCAGGTGCAGCGAGAGCAGGGTGCCGCTGAACCCAGCCCCGATGACGGCGATGGTCGACATGCCCCAGCCTTACGGCAGCCGGGCGCCCGGCTCAACCGCGCAATCCGCATCGAGAGATCGTGACATGGGAAATCCACTTTCCGGCGGCGTCGAACTCATATAGATAGCGGGCAATTCACACGCGGAGACACTGTGATTAATCGATCCCGCCTGTCGATCGCCGCACTGGCGCTGCTGCTGACCGCAATGGCCGCCGAGGCGCAGGAGCGGGTGGTGCGGATCGGCTACCAGAAATACGGCACGCTGGTGTTCGAGAAGGCGCGCGGCACGCTCGACGCCCGGCTGCGCCCGCTCGGGATGCGCGCGCAATGGACCCAGTTCATGTCCGGCCCGGCGCTGTTCGAGGCGATGGGAGCCGGCTCGCTCGATTTCGGCCTGGCCGGCGACGCGCCGTTGGTGTTCGCCCAGGCCGGCGGCGTCGAGCTGGCCTATGTCGCGGTCGAGCCGCCGAGCCCGCACGGCGAGGCGATCATCGTCCGGCAGGACTCGCCGATCCACGGCGTCGCCGACCTCAAGGGCCGCCGCGTGGCGCTGAACAAGGGCTCCAACGTGCACAACCTCCTGGTGCGGGTGCTGGCCGCCAACGGCATGTCGATCCATGACGTGCAGACCGTGTTCCTGAAGCCGTCCGACGCGCGCCCGGCCTACGAGAGCGGCAGCGTCGACGCCTGGGTGATCTGGGACCCGTACCTGGCGGCGGCGCAGAGCGCGGTGCCGTCGCGCGTGGTCGCCGACGGGGTCGGCCGGGACGGCAAGCCGCTCGTCGAGAACCGGCAGTATTTCGCCGCCTCGCGCGCCTTCGCGGCCTCCCACGCCGACGCGGTCCGCGCGGTGCTGGCCGACATGGCCGCCACCGAGGCCTACGCGGCGAGCCACCGTGACGAGATGGTGCGCGTGCTGGCCCCGGAGATGGGGATGCAGCCGGAGGTGGTGAAACGCGCCGTGGAGCGGCTCAATTTCGGCATAGAGCCGGTCTCCGACGCGATCATCGCCAGCCAGCAGAACGTGGCCGACACCTTCGCCGAATTGGGCCTGATCCCCGACAAGGTGACGGTCGGCGAGATGCGCTGGAGCGGCAAGTGAACCGGCGCCTCGTCGTCTGGGTCGTGCCGCTGCTGCTGCTGCTGCTCTGGGAAGGCGCTTCGGCGGTGGGGTTCGTCTCGCCGCGGCTGCTGCCGCCGGTGCATCGCGTCCTGCTCGCCGGCTGGAAGCTGACGCGCAGCGGCGAGCTGCCGCGCGACGTCGCGGTCTCGGCCGGGCGGGCGCTGCTGGGGCTCGCCATCGGCGGCTCGCTCGGGCTCGGATTGGGCCTGGCCGCCGGGATCAGCCGCATCGCCGAGGACATGGTCGACGGCACCATGCAGATGGTGCGCATGGTGCCGCACCTGGCGCTGGTGCCGCTGGTGATCCTGTGGTTCGGCATCGACGAGGGCGCCAAGGTGTTCCTGGTGGCGTTCGGCGTGTTCTTCCCGATCTACTACAACACCTACCACGGCATCCGCACCATCGAGCCCGGCTTGCTCGAGATGGCGCGCATCCACGGACTGCGCGGGACGGCGCTGTTTCGCGCCGTCATCCTGCCCGGCGCGCTGCCGTCGATCCTGGTCGGCTTGCGCTACGCGCTCGGCATCATGTGGCTGACGCTGATCGTGGCCGAGACCATCGCCGCCAATTCGGGCATCGGCTACATGACCATGAACGCCCGCGAGTTCATGCAAACCGACGTGGTGCTGCTGGGCATCCTGCTCTACGCCGCGCTCGGCAAGCTGATCGACCTGGCCGCCCGCCTGCTTGAGAGGAACTGGCTCGCATGGCATCCCTCGTTCAGCCGCGCCTGACCGCCTGGCACCCGCCCGCCGCGCTGCGCCGGGAAGTCCGCCCGGCCCCGGCCAGCCGCGGGCTGCCGGTCACGGCGACGGCGCTCGGCAAGTCGTTCGACGGCCGCCGCGTGCTCGACGGCATCGACCTCGACCTCGCCCCCGGCAGCTTCGTGGCGCTGGTCGGGCGCAGCGGGTCCGGCAAGAGCACGCTGCTGCGGCTGATCGCGGGCCTCGAGCGGCCCGATGCCGGCACGCTCGCCATGGCTGGCGCGGCGCCGGACGCGCTGGGCGGCGCGCTGCGCATCATGTTCCAGGACGGCCGGCTGCTGCCGTGGAAGCGCGTGATCGACAACGTGGCGCTGGGCCTCGACGGCGACGCGCGCGGCAAGGCGCTGGCGGCGTTGACCTCGGTGGGCCTCGCCGACCGCGCCGGCGAATGGCCGCGCGTGCTGTCGGGCGGGCAACGGCAGCGCGTCGCGTTGGCCCGCGCGCTGGCCTCGCAGCCGCGCCTGCTGCTGCTCGACGAGCCGCTGGGGGCGCTCGACGCGCTGACCAGGCTCGAGATGCAACGGCTGATCGAGGATTTGTGGCGGCGCTCCGGCTTCACCGCGCTGCTGGTCACGCACGACGTGGCCGAGGCGGCGCTGCTGGCCGACCGTATCCTGCTGATCGAGGATGGGCGGATCGGCCTCGACCTCGCGGTCGACCTGCCCCGCCCGCGCCAGCCGAGCCCCGAGCTGTCGGGGGGGGGGGGGGGCCGGGGGGGGGGCGGCGGGGG
>CAXTVL010000187.1:3402-5780 GCA_964247515.1 uncultured Acetobacteraceae bacterium
CGGCCTAAAGACCCACGATACCGCCGTTGAACGTGGCGGTCGGGTGGCCGCCGACGAACTGGATCGTGGTGTTGTCCGACAGCGTCACCGAGAAGCCGCCGCCCTGCGTCGGGTTCGCCGCCACCGCCGAGGCGAAGGTCTGGGCGTCGGCCGCGGCGTAGCCGGACAGGAACACCGCGTCGCCGGTCTGGTAGCCGTCGATGGTGATGGTGTGCGGCGCGTTGTTGGCGCCGGTGACGCTGGCGACGACGAACTGGTCGAACGCGGCGGCGGTCGGCACCGACGCGGAGCCGGCCAGCGTGGCGGCGCCGAGGCTGGGCACGTTGCTGATGAAGAACTTGTTGCCCTGTGCCGCGCCGGTCGCGTTGATCGTGTCGTTGGTGCCGTTGGGCACCAGCGCCGCGCCGCCCGCGGTGTTGAGCAGGGTATCGAGACCGCCGGTGTTGCCGAACACGGTCGGCGCCACGGTGCCGCCGGCGATCTGGTCGGCACCGCCGCCGTTGACCACGAAATCGTGCGAGCTGCCGACGTTGTACAGGTCGCCCACCGTGCCGCCGAACAGGATCTCGTTGCCGGTGGTGCCGGTCACGGTCGAGCGGAAATACGGGGTCGCGGCCAGGCTGTCGGCGCCGGCCAGCACGCTGGCGACGCCGCCCACGAACACGTCGTTGCCGCTGCCCGCGGTGTAGTTCACCCCGGCCTCGGCGAAGATCGTGTCGGCGCCGCTGCCGCCCACCACGGTCGAGACCGCCACCACCGAGCCCACCGCGCCCACGAAGAACACCGGTGCCGCGCTGCCGGCGGCCGAGTACGAATCGGCGCCGGTCGCGCCGAACACCGTGCTGGCTCCCGCCAGCGCGCGGACCGTGTTGTTGTCTCCGTTCAGCACCACGACCTCCTGGGCGGTCGGGTCGATCATCAGGGCGTAGTTGGAGCTGCTCAGTTGCAGCACCGAGATCCCGGACGGCGTGGTCGGCTGGTCGGTGCCGTACGACCCCACGACCAGGATGTTGCCGGAGCCGCTCACCGTGCCGGCGCCGGGCAGCGTGCCGGGAAGCTCGGTGTAGGTGCCGGTGGCGCCGGAATCGACCTGCAGCGTCTGCCTGCTGCCGCCCAGGAACACGGTGTTGCCGGTCCCGCCGGCGGCGATGGTGGCCGCGGTCGCGGTGTCGTAGACGGTGTCGTTGTTGCCGAACGTGTCGACGATGTTGCCGGCGGTGGCGCCGTTGATGCTGACGTTGTTGGCGGCGTTGGCCACCGCGTTGCCGAACCCGGCCACGGAGACGCCGGGGGACCCGGCCGCGATCAGCACCTGCGCGTCGCCATTGCCGGCCAGCGGGCCGGGCACGCCGATCACCGACCCCACCGAGGCGGTGCCGGCCGGAACCGCCAGCGTGAACGCGCCCACCGTGGCGATCGCCGCGGCGCTCGGGTAGGTGCCGTTGAAGACCAGCACGTTGTTGGCCCGCGTGACGAGCCCGTTGACCGTGCTCAGCAACGCCCCGGTCTGGCCGCCGGTGGACTGGACCGTGGTGGTGCCAGCGGCGGCGATGGTCGCGTTGGGCATCGGCTTTTCCTAAATACGTGCGAACAGGTATCCGGTATGCGATGCCGCGCGGCCTGGCAACTCATTCTAACGGAGCAACCTCCCTCCGGACCGCACGAGTGGGTCAGGTCGGCGCGGCGCCCGCGATGCCCGTGGTCAGGACGCGGCGACGCGGTGCGACGGCGCCACGACGTTGGCGATCACCTCGCCGAACGGGCCGGCATTGCGCGCCGGGCCGAGGTCGCGCCCGGTGGTGGCGCTCAGCGGCAGCAGCGGGAACACCAGCTCGGCGAAGCGGTAGCACTCCTCCAGATGCGGGTAGCCGGACAGGATGAAACGGTCGATGCCGAGCGCCATGTACTCGCGCATCCTGGCCGCGACCTGCTCCGGGTCGCCCACCAGCGCGGTGCCGGCGCCGCCGCGCACCAGGCCCACGCCGGCCCACAGGTTCGGGCTGATCTCGAGCTTGTCGCGCCGGCCGCCGTGCAGTTGCGCCATGCGCCGCTGGCCCACCGAGTCGAACTTCGAGAACGCCTGCTGCGCCGTGGCGATCGCCGCGTCGTCGACATGGCGGATCAGGCTGTCGGCGGCGCGCCACGCCTCCTCGGCGGTCTCGCGCACGATCACGTGCAGGCGGATGCCGAACTTCATGGCGCGGCCACGCGCCGCGGCCACGGCGCGGGCCTCGGCGATCTTGGCGGCGACGTCGGCCGGCGGCTCGCCCCAGGTGAGGTAGACGTCGGCGTGCTCGGCCGCCACCGCCTGGCCCGCGCCCGCCGAGCCGCCGCAATACCGCGGCGGGTACGGCGCCTGCACCGGCGGATAGAGCCGC
>CAXTVL010000188.1:0-5764 GCA_964247515.1 uncultured Acetobacteraceae bacterium
GCAAGACCGGGCTGTTCGGCGGCGCCGGCGTCGGCAAGACGGTGCTGATCCAGGAACTCATCAACAACATCGCCAAGGCGCATGGCGGCGTCTCGGTGTTCGCGGGCGTGGGCGAGCGCACCCGCGAGGGCAACGACCTGTACCACGAGATGGTCGACGCCGGCGTGATCAAGCTGGGCGAGGGCACCACCGAGGGCAGCAAGGTGGCGCTGGTCTACGGCCAGATGAACGAGCCGCCGGGGGCGCGCGCCCGCGTGGCGCTGTCAGGCCTGTCGGTGGCCGAGTATTTCCGCGACGAGGAAGGCCAGGACGTGCTGTTCTTCGTCGACAACATCTTCCGCTTCACCCAGGCCGGCGCCGAGATGTCGGCCCTGCTGGGCCGCATCCCCTCCGCCGTGGGCTACCAGCCGACGCTGGCGACCGACATGGGCGCGCTGCAGGAGCGCATCACCTCGACCAAGAAGGGCTCGATCACCTCGGTGCAGGCGATCTACGTGCCGGCCGACGACCTCACCGACCCGGCGCCCGCGACCTCGTTCGCCCACCTCGACGCGACCACGGTGCTGTCGCGCTCCATCGCCGAGCTCGGCATCTACCCGGCGGTCGACCCGCTCGACAGCACCTCGCGCTCGCTCGACCCGCGCATCGTGGGCGAGGAGCACTACCTGGTGGCGCGCGAGGTGCAGCGGGTGCTGCAGACCTACAAGTCGCTGCAGGACATCATCGCCATCCTGGGCATGGACGAGCTGTCGGAGGAGGACAAGCTGGTGGTGGCGCGGGCGCGCAAGATCCAGCGCTTCCTGTCGCAGCCGTTCCATGTGGCCGAGGTGTTCACCGGCTCGCCCGGCGTGTTCGTCCCCGTCGCCGACACCATCCGCAGCTTCAAGGCGATCGTCGCCGGCGAGTACGACCACCTGCCCGAGGCGGCGTTCTACATGGTCGGCACCATCGAGGACGCGGTGAAGAAGGCCGACGAGATGAAGGCCACGGCGTAGTGCCGGTCGACCTCGAGATCGTCTCGCCGGAGCGGCTGCTGCTGAGCCGCCCGGTCGACATGGTGGTGATCCCCGCCTCGGAGGGCGAGATGGGGGTCATGGCGCGGCACGCGCCGATGATCGTGCTGCTGCGCGGCGGCACCGTGCGGCTCTACCAGGGTGGCCAGGTGACGGACCGGCTGTTCGTCTCCGGCGGCTTCGCCGAGGTGACGCCCGAACGCGTCACGGTGCTGGCCAACGAGGCGCTGCCGGTGGCCGAGCTGTCGCGTGCCGAGGGCGAGCGGCGGCTGGGCGAGGCGGAGGCTGCCTACGCCAGCGCCGACAAGGCGGACGTCCCGGCGCTCGACGCGCTGATGGACCAAATGCAGTCCGCCCGCGCGATGATCGAGGCGGCTGGCGCCTGACCTGGCGGAAATGTGTCACTGCTGTTGCACATAAGATACGCTGGCCGACCGAGCGTGCCGCGCCGCCTTCACAGCGTCCGAAGCTGGGCTAACGTCGCCAACCCGCACAGAGCTTCGGCGTTGTCGGGCGGCTCGAGCACGGATCGGCGGCATGAAGCATTGGCGTATTGAGGATGTTGGTTGGGATCTGTTCGATCCCGGCAAGGTGGACCCGGACATCGTGCCCCTGGTCAAGGCCGCGGCGATGGTCGAGCGCAACGGGATCGAATACGCGGTCTATCTCTGCAACGTGTTCCACGACGATCCGGCGTTCCAGCGTGCCGCCGAGAACTGGGCGATCGAGGAGGTGCAGCACGGCGACGCGCTCGGCCGCTGGGCCAGCCTGGCCGACCCGGGCTGGGACTACGCGGCCGCGTTCGAGCGCTACCGCACCGGCTACAAGCTGCCGCTCGACGCACAGAGCTCGGTGCGCGGCTCGCTGACCGGCGAGCTGATCGCCCGCTGCATGGTCGAGACCGGCACGTCGAGCTACTACACGGCGTTGGCGGAGGCGACCGACGAGCCGGCGCTGCGACAGGTGTGCCGCCTGATCGCGTCCGACGAGTACCGGCACTTCAAGCTGTTCTACGACCACATGCGACGCTACCTGACGCGCGAGCGCATCTCGTTCCCCCGCCGCCTGCGCATCGCGGCGGGCCGCATCACCGAGACCGAGGACGACGAGCTGGCGTTCGCCTACCATTGCAGCAACGAGGCCCCTGACCGGCCCTACGATCACGGGCGCTGCATGGCGACCTACATGGGCCGGGCCATGTCGTTCTACCGCTTCCGCCACATCGAGCGCGGCATGGGCATGATCCTGAAATCGGTGGGGCTGAAGCCGCGCGGCCGGCTATCGGACCTGGCGGCGCGCGGCACCTGGTTCCTGCTGCAACGCAAGCAGCGCCGGTTCGCGGCGAGCCTGGCGCCGAATGTGGCGCCCGCGTCCCGGGAATGGGCCCAGGCCACCTGAGCGGAGCGGAGGCCGACCGGGCGCTGGTGGCGGCGGTCGCGGCCAGCGCCGATCCCGGCGACCGGCTGCGCCTGGCGCTCGAGGAACTGGACGCGAGGCAGGATCTGGCCGGGCAGGTGGCGCTGTTCGAGGCGGCGCTGCCGCTGGCCGACGTGCGGCACTACTGGGTGCTGCACCGCATGGCGCGGGTCTACGCCGACCTGCGCCAGGATCACGCGGCGTTCCTGATGGCGGCACAGGCGGTGCGGATGCAGCCGGACTGGCCCGCCTCGCTGGAGCCGTACCGGATGGCGTTCCGGCACCTGGTTGGCACCGGCCAGCGGGCGGCGGCGGTCGACCTGTTCCTGCGCCACGGCGAGCACTGGCCGGAGCAGCCGATCGTCGAGCTGCACGAGATCGAGCCGCTGCTGGGCGGGGCCGCGCCGGCGGAGCGCCACGCATCGGTGGTGGTGCATCGCGTCCGCGACGAGGAGGAGCGCGCCGCGACACCGATCGCCCCGGCCGGGCGGGCGTTGCCGCGCCCGCTGGAGCCGCTGCGGGCGCCGATGCGGCGGGCGGCGGTGGACGTGGTCGAGGTGCCGGACGGCGAGCTGCTGGTCTGCAACGACGCGGCCGTGGTGTGCGACGGCGCGGGCGGCATCGTGCCGGGGTTCTCGGTGTCCGCCATGCCGGAATTGGTGCGGCGCAAGGTCGAGCGCGCGGGCGACGACGTGGAGCGGCATGAGGTGGACGAGGCGGTGCTGCTGCTGGACAACTACCCCGCCCCGAACCTCGCGCATTTCCTGCTCGATCAGGTGACACGCCTGGCTGCGTACCGTGCGGCGGGCGCCGGCCTCGCGGGTGCCACGGCGGTCGGGCCGGAGCTGCGGGCGCCGTTCCAGTCGGCGATCATCGGTCGTTGCGGGTTGGGCGGCTATCTGGGCACGGCGCGGATCGCTCGAATACGGGCGCGGCGGGTGTGGGTCGTGAGCAACTGCCGCACGCTACAACATCCAGCGCATCTCGGCGCCGACTGGGCGGTGGAGTATGCCAGGTCACTGCTCGGCGGCGCCGGACCGCCCGGCTCCGGCACGCGCCGCCTGTTCGTCTCGCGCGGCGACGCGGCGGGGCGGCGGCTGGTCAACGAACCCGATGTGGCAGCATCACTGGCGGCGCACGGCTTCGAGACGATCACACCGGGCGCCATGGCGTATGGCGACCAAGTGGCCGCCTTCCGCGCCGCCTCGCACGTGGTCGCGGCGCATGGCGCGGCGTTGGCGCATCTGGTGGTCTGCCCGCCCGGCGCGCGGGCGCTGGAGCTGTTCCATCCGTTGTACGCGACCCGCACCTATGCGGTCTTGGCGACGGCGTGCGGGTTGGACTACGCGGCGCAGCTCGGCTTCGATGGACTGTCCGACGCCGCCGAGCTGAACGACCCGGCGCTGCTCGACAGCGAGCGGGGTGGCTTCGGCAACCGTGACCTGCGCGCCGACCTGCCGGCGCTGGAGCGGTGGCTAGGAGCCGGGTAGCGGGGACAGGGATCGGTCCACGCGCCGAACCCGCATTGGAGCCAGGCGGGCCGTGCCTGTCTCGCGGGTCCGGACCTGTCATCCGGTGCGAGGCCAGGGACGCCTAGGTCTGCGCAATGCCGCGCGGATCCTGGTCAACGAGCCCGACGCGAGCGGCTTGACACCATGCAGCCCGCAGCAGGCTTGCTGTGAGAGAGCTCACATGCGCCGCGTGTGTAAGGCGGTATGGGAGGTGCGCGGCCAAAGCTCGCTGGGCCGGCGGAGCGGGCAACGAATAGCCAAGCAGATGACCATCGGAAGAGACGTAATCGGATAATTGAAAGTTTCATTTTTGAGCAAGTTGCCGCTGTTACTTTAAACTTCAAAGGAAATGCAAATGATTCTTCTTGTCCTGTTATTTTGTTTGGCAAACGGGACCCAGTGTGTCGAAAAGCAGGATTTCCAGAGATTTGCTTTGCCGATGGCGTGCGCCATCGTCGCCCAGCAAGCTGCGGCCGAATGGATCAAGACGCACCCGGCCTATGTTTTGCGCGAGACACGATGCGAGCTGGAAGAGCGGAAAAAAATCCCCGCCTGACTTGTACATGAGTGGAATGTGTCGTCGATAGGATCGGTAACGCCTCTCTGTATCCTGAGGCAATCCGTAAGGCCCTGATAACCTGTATGTATTTGTTATGCCGAGGTTTCTGTTCGTGCCCGCCGGGGGACTCGAACCCCCACGCCGTTGGCGACAGATTTTAAGTCCGCTGCGTCTACCATTCCGCCAGGCGGGCCATCGACACGGACTAGACAGGTGTGTCGCGCAGGCCGCGGGCGATGTCCAGCGCGCGGCGCAGCAGCGTCTCGCTGGCCTCCGGGGTGCGGAACGCGCTGTGCGCGGTGAGCGTCACCCGCGCCATCCCCGCCAGCCGGTGCCCGGCCGGCAGCGGCTCCTCGTGGAACACGTCGAGCGCCGCGTGGCCCAAGCGCCCGCTCTCCAGGGCCGCGATCATCGCCGCCTCGTCGACCAGCGCGCCGCGCGCCGTGTTGACCAGGATCGCGCCCGGCCGCAGCCGCGCCAGGCGCGCCGCGTCCAGGAAGCCGCGCGTCTCGTCGGTCAGCAGCAGGTGCAGGCTGAGCACGTGGCTTTGCGCCAGCAGCGTGTCGAGGTCGACGAACTCGACGCCGGGCGCGGCACGCGGCGTGCGGTTCCAGGCCAGCACACGCATCCCGCCGCCGCCGGCGATGCGCGCCACTTCCGCCGCGATGCCGCCGAAGCCCAACAGGCCGATGGTCTTGCCGGTGAGCTGCATCCCCTCGGTGCGCGGCCAGGCGCCGGCGCGCACGCTGGTGTGCATCGCGGCGAGGTCGCGCGCCGCCGCCCACATCAGCGCCACGGCGTGTTCGGCCACCGCTGTGTCGCCGTAGCCCTTGATGGTGTGGACGCCGATGCCGAGCGCCTCCAGCTCCTCCGGCACCATGTAGCTGCGGGTGCCGGTGCCGAGGAAGATCACGTGCCGCAGCCCGGCGCAGGCGGCCATCTCGGCGGTCGGCAGGTTGCTGTGGTCGTCGAACATGAAGTCGTGGCCGGCCAGCAGCCGGGGCAGGTCGCCCGGCGCCAGCTCGTCCTGCAGGTTGACCGCGACATCCGGGTCGTCCGGCCGCCTGACCCTGGCGAGGATGTCCGCCATCTCGGCGTTGGCGTCGACGAACAGGCCGTGCATCGCGATCTCCGTGGCTGCGCGTCCCACCCTAGCCGCATCGGCCGCCACTGCCCTAGTGTGCGGCGTGCGCCATCGCCTCCCCGCGTTGCTGCTGGCCGTCCTGTCCGCGTGGCCGGCCGGCGCCGCGAAGCCGCCGCCGCTC
>CAXTVL010000189.1:0-5697 GCA_964247515.1 uncultured Acetobacteraceae bacterium
AAACTCGTCATGCGCGGACTTGATCCGCGCATCCACGCGGCGCCACCACTCAGAGTTACCGACATCGCGCACAATGCTCGCAGCCATTTGTGGAGCGTGTGCCGCGTGGATGGCCGGGTCAAGCCCGGCCATGACGTAACATACTGAACTCACTGGACATATTCAACCGGACACCAGTGGGTCAAGCCCGGCGACGACGTAAAGTGATGTTTTTGCTGATGACATCAAACCGAACGGGCGCGTTCCCTAGCCCAGCATCCCCAGCCGGCGGAACAGGTCGATCAGCACCAGGTTGACGTTGAACTTGAACTCGTCGGTCTGCCGCACCGCCGCGAGCACGCGCTCGGCCGGCCACAGCGCGAAATCGGCGATCTCGCCGTCGACCGGGTGCGGCACGAACGCCTCCGGCAGCGTCAGGTCGAAGCAGTGCAGCACGTCGCGGCGCAACCCCTCCGGGCGCTCCATGGCGTAGCGCAGCCGCCCGGCCGGGACCGCCTGGGCCGCGAGGTCCGGCGGGATCGCGGCCTCCTCGCCCGCCTCCTTCACCAGCGTCTGCCTCGGCGTCGATCCGGCGGCGACGCCGCCCGCGGTCACGTTGTCGAGCTTGTCGGGGTCGAGCAGCTTGTCGGGCGCGCGCCGCGCCACCCACAGGTGCAGGCCGCGCGCGGTGTGGACGAGGCCGTTCATGTGCGCCCCGTGCGCCACGATGCCGAAGCTGGGCAGCGCGCCACGGTCGATCGTGGCCAGCGCCGGCCCGTCCTGCGTGTCGTCCCGCACGTCGAACGCCTCGCCGCGCCAGCGGTAGTGTCCGGCCTCGCCCAGGCGCCGCGCCAGTCCGGGCAACCGCGCCGGCTCGGCCAGCGTCACCGTGTCACCGGCCGTGGCGACGCCCGGCTGCCGCGCCAACGCCTCCGCGAACTCCGGCGTGACCCAGCCGACCGGGACAGCGCCCAGCGCGAAACGCCGCCGTTCGCCCGGCAGCCTGGCGTTGTCGCACGCCTCGACGTGACGCCGCAGGTCGGGCGCCAGGTCGGTCCAGTCGGCGATGTCCTCGCCCGTCATCTGCCCAGGGTTCACGTTCTCGACCTTTCGCTGCGCCCGTCGCCATGCCACATGCCGCCAATGCCTGACGCCGCACGACCGATCGCCGCCCCCGCGCCCGCGCCGCCGACCGGGGAGAGGACCAGCCTACAGACGGTCCGCAGCCTGCTGCCGTATCTCTGGCCCCGTGGCGATGTCGGCGCGCATGTCCGCGTTCTCATAGCTGTCATCATGTTGGTGGCCGCCAAGGTCGCCACCGTCTACATCCCGATCATTTACAGCCGCGCGGTCGACGCCCTGGCGCCCAAGGGAGGGGTCGGCGGCGGCCAGGCGATGCTGGCGATCCCGGTCGCGCTGATCGTGGGCTACGGCCTGCTGCGGGTGGCCTCGGCCGGGTTCGGCGAGCTGCGCGACGCGGTGTTCGCCTCGGTGCAGCAGCGCGTCGTGCGCAAGGTGGCGCTGCGCACCTTCCGCCACCTGCACCGGCTGAGCCTGCGCTTCCACCTCGACCGCCAGACCGGCGGGCTGTCACGGGCGATCGACCGCGGCACCGTGGGTGTCGACACCGTGCTGCGGCTCGCGGTGTTCAACATCGTGCCCACCATGCTGGAAGTGGTGATGGTGGCGGCGATCCTGTGGCGGCTGTTCGACTGGCGCTACGCGGCGCTGACCCTGGCGGCGGTCGGCGGCTACCTGGTGTTCACGCTGTCGTTCACCAGCTACCGGGTGAAGTTCCGCCGCACCATGAACGCGGTCGACAGCGAGAGCCAGACCAAGGCGGTCGACAGCCTGCTCAACTACGAGACGGTCAAGTATTTCGGCAACGAGGAGCACGAGGCGGCGCGGTTCGACGAGGCCCGCGCCCGCTACGAGCGCGCCGCCATCTCGAGCCAGGTCACGCTCAACATGCTGAACCTGGGGCAGGCGCTGATCATCGCCGTGGGCCTCGCCTGCATCATGCTGCTGGCCGCCGCCGGTGTCCGGGGCGGCAGCATGACCGTGGGCAAGTTCGTGCTGGTCAACACCTATCTGATGCAGCTCTACCAGCCGCTGAACTTCCTGGGGTTCGTCTACCGCGAGATCAAGCAGGGCTTGGTCGACATGGAATCGATGTTCCGCCTGCTCGGCGCCGCCGCCGAAGTCACCGACGCGCCCGGCGCGCGGGCGTTGCACGGGCCGGCCGCTTCCCCCGCCGCCGCCTGCTCGGTCGCGTTCGAGGACGTGCATTTCGGCTACCGGCCGGACCGCGAGATCCTCAAGGGGGTGTCGTTCGAGGTGCCGGCCGGCGGGTCGCTCGCCATCGTGGGGCCGACCGGGGCCGGCAAGTCGACCATCAACCGGCTGCTGTTCCGCTTCTACGACGTCTCCGCCGGCGCCGTGCTGGTCGACGGCCACGACGTCCGTGGCCTGACCCAGGACAGCCTGCGCGCGGCGATCGGCGTGGTGCCGCAGGACACCGTGCTGTTCAACGACACCATCGGCTACAACATCGCCTATGGCCGACCGGGCGCCACCCAGGCCGAGATCGAGCAGGCGGCGCGCTCGGCGCAGGTCCACGACTTCGTGCTGCGGCTGCCGGACGGCTACGACACCCGGGTCGGCGAGCGCGGGCTGAAACTCTCGGGTGGCGAGAAGCAGCGGGTGGCGATCGCGCGCACCATCCTGAAGAACCCGCGCATCCTGATCCTGGACGAGGCGACCAGCGCGCTCGACACCCGCACCGAGCAGGACATCCAGCAGGCGCTGCGCCGTCTCGCGGCCGACCGCACCACGCTCACCATCGCGCACCGGCTGTCCACCGTGGTCGACGCCGACCAGATCCTCGTGCTGTCCGACGGGCTTGTGGCCGAGCGCGGCAGCCACGCCGAGCTGCTGCGCCATGGCGGCCTGTATGCCCGGATGTGGCGGATGCAGGCCGAGCAGCAGGACGCGTCGGAGGAGACGCTGACCGCGCTCGACGCCGCGGCCGAATAGGGAGCAGCGACATGGCATCCGACACGGAACAGGACAACGACCCGCCGCCGGCCGACCTCAGCCACGCCGGGGCCGTGGTCGACAAGGCGATCGAGTACATGACCAGCCAGAACATCGGCTCGGTCGCCGTCGCCTCGGCGCTACTGGGCGGGGCGCTCGGGATGCTGGTGCGCAGCCTCGACGACGAATCGGTCGTGCGCGTCCTGGAGCGCGCCATCGACAGCGTGCGCAGCGGCGAGATGCGCCAGGGCGAACCGCCGAACGGGCGCGCTTGACGCGACACACGGGCGCCGCCATACACCGCGCCTTCGCCCAGACTTGCGTCCAGAGAGGTCTCCACCATGTCCCGCCGCTGCCAGATCACCGGCAAGGGCGTGCTGAGCGGTAACAACGTCAGCCACGCCAACAACAAGACGCGCCGCCGCTTCCTGCCCAACGTGCAGGAGGCCTCGATGCTGTCCGACATCCTGGGGGCCGCGGTGCACATGCGGCTGTCGACCCACGGCATCCGCACCGTCGAGCACAATGGCGGCATCGACGCGTTCCTGCTGTCGACCCCGGACCGCCGCCTGCCGGTGGAGGCGGTCGCGATCAAGCGCCGCATCCTGCGGGCGCGGGCGAAAAAGCAGGCCGCCAGCCCCGCCGCCTGAGACTCTCCGGGTTCCCTCCGCCCAGCTTGCGTGACATGCTTGTGACGCAATCATGGCGCCTGATCCCCGCTGACGGTGGACGGCGGGTTGGGGAGCGGACCGCATGGTGTCTCGGATGGGTCGGGTCTCGGGCATGGCGCTCGCCGTCGCCACGGTGATTTGCCAGCGGCCGGCTCTCTCCGCCCAGCCCGTGACCCACGCCCGGCTCGACCGGATCGAGCGGCACTACGAAGTGCGGCCGGACCTCTCCTATGTCGAGACGACGGACATCGACTACACCCTGATCTCGGCGCGCGGCATCCGCGAGCGCGAGCGCAGCACCAACTCGTTCTATCCCGCCTCGCAGTCGCTCGACGTGGTCGAGGCCTGGGTCGACGAGCCGGACGGCACCCGCATCCTGGTGGGCAAGGACGGCCAGTTCACCCGGCCGAGCGAGGCGGCGGAGAACGCCCCCGGCTTCACTGGCAGCCAGACCACCACCATCCTGTATCCGCAGTTGCGCGAGGGCAGCCGCACCCATGTGCGCTGGCGCATGACGCAGAAGGCGCCGCCGCTGCTGGGCTTCGAGGTCTGGGCACAGCCGCCGCTCGACACGCCGGTGACGCTGGGCCGCGTGGTGATCGACGCGCCGGCCGACTTGCCGCTGCATTGGAGTGCCCGCGGCGGGTTCGAGGTGTCGGACCACAGCGGCGGCGGGACGCGCCACATCGAGGCGACGATCCACGGCACCGAGGCCGAGGAGGCGGAGCGCAACGCCGTCGCCGCCAGCGACTTCCAGCCGCTGTTCCTGGCGACCTCGCTGCCACGGCTGGAAGCGCTGGGTGCGGTCTACTGGCGCCAGTCGCACGACAAGGCGACGGTGACGCCGCAGGTCGCGGCACTCGCGGCCAAGCTGGCGCGCGGGCGCGGCGGCGAGGCGGCGGCGCGCGCCATCTACGACTGGGTGACGGCCAACATCCGCTATGTCGCGGTCTACCTCGACCCCAACGACGGCTGGGTGCCGCACGACGCGACGGCGGTGCTGAAGGTCGGCTACGGCGACTGCAAGGACCATGTGGTGCTGATGCAGGCGCTGCTGTCGGCGGTCGGCATCCGCGCCGAGGCCGCGATGGTCGATTGGGGCAACCGCACCACCGACGCGCCGCTCTGGGTGCCGCAGTACAACCACGCCATCGTCTACCTGCCGGACTACGACCGCTACCTGAACCCCACCAACCCGTATGCCGGCTACGACACGCTGGACCGGCGGCTGGCGGGCAAGACCGTGGTGATCGCCACCCCCGACGGCGCCATCGGCCACACGCCGGCCTCGCGGCCGTCCGACCAGCGCTACCGCGACGAGGCGCGCGTCGCGGTCGAGGCGGACGGCAGTGTCAGCGGCGTTGCCAGCCTGTCCATGAGCGGCAACGTCGAGAGCATGATGCGGGCCCTGGTGCTGCAATCGTCCTCGACCCGCGACCTGGCCGAGCGGCTGCTGGCGGCCACGCCCGAGGGCGGCTTCGGCGCGTTCAGCAGCAGCCCGCCGCGCGGCCTCGACACGCCGTTCACCCTGGTCGGCACCTGGCGCAGCCCGCACGCGGTCACGGTCGGGCCGCGCGGGATGTTCATGACGGTGCCGGTCGGCCTCGACGTCAACCCGCCGAGCCGGCTGCGGCAGTTCCTGTCGCCGCGCGGCGAGCGCCGGCACGCGATGATCGCCGCCGCCGGCCAGTCCGAGTGGCGCACCACGGTGAGCCTGCCGCCGGGCATGACCGTCCTGCGGCTGCCGGACGACGTCGCGCTGCGCAACGGCGCCGGCAGCTACGTGGCGCATTACGAGCGCAGCGGCCGCGACGTGGTGGCCGACCGCCGCCTCACCATCGACCGCGACGTGTTCCAGGCCGCGTCCTGCGCCGACCTCGAGGCGCTGCTCTACGCGCCGCTCGGCGACGCGCGGGCGATCCTGGAGATCGGCCACGACACCCGGCAGGCGGCGGCGCGCCCTGCTGCTCGCCGCCGCGATCGCCACCATGATGATCGCCCAGCCGCGCGG